>JAFDHF010000018.1 GCA_019308905.1 Deltaproteobacteria bacterium | reverse complement strand
CCCGGGGTGAAGGGGCGGACTCCTCTCCGCCATGAACATTCACGGAAGCAGAGGAGGTCTGTTCCCCCAAAAGAGGAACAAACCGTGAAGCACACCGGCGCTATAGATCCCTGCCATCACGTCGTCGGCCACCACCCCGCAGCCGTACTCGAGCTTCTCGAGCCTCCTGATGGGAAAGGGTTTTGTAACGTCCAGCAAGCGGAAGAGGAGGAAGCCCGAAGCCACGTAGAAAGGCAGAGGAGGAATGAAGCCCATGGTCACCAGGAAGCCGCCGATCTCGTCTATGACGATACGACCGCTGTCCTTTTCTCCGAACACAACCTCCCCGGCCCCTGAGATCCAGGCAGCCGCAAACAGAAAGGCCAACACGGTGATTCCATACGAAAGGGGCGACAGCCTGGAGAGCACAAGAAAAAGAGGCACGGCCAGGAGGGTTCCGGCCGTGCCTGGTGCAACGGGGCAAAACCCCACGTAGAGGCCGGTAGAGAGGATCACGACCGCATGGCGGAACCATGAGCTCTTCAGACGATCGGCCCTCCACCCGTGCAATCCTCTTTTGAAACCTTCTGCCAATTCGGTCGATCCCAGGTTCTACCGATTCACTCCGACCCTGCCCAGACCCGGGAAGGTCAGTAGAACGCGGTTTATGCCGTCCGAGGCGAGCTCCCTTGCAGTGAGCCACCTGCCGCCGCGGCGCACAAAGGAGAAAAAATCGAGGGCATCCTCTGAAAGGGGCTTCTGGGTTTCATCGAACCTCCCCCGCCACAACGACTCCCCATTCTCACCCCTGACCAGCAGCGCCACAAAGGCCACCGAAGCCGGCTGTCGAGCCCCCCAGGCGTTACCGACTCTTTCCCTGTAGCGGAATACCTCTCCCATCAGTACACTGTCCGCCTTGACCTCCCGGGCGAGCCGCCGGGCAAAGGCCAGGGGGTTTTCCTGGAACCTCGTAGCAAAGGAGGGCGCCTCTGCTATGATCTCCTGGGAAACCAAGCTGTAACCGTGCGCGATCAATCTCTGGCGGAACAGAGTCGTCACGGTCTCCGGGCCTTGGGCAGCAACATCCCCTGCCGCGACATATCCGGTAAATCCCCCGTAGCGAAGCAGTTCCCTCTCAGCATCAGCCCCGGATGCGTGAAAAGGGACTACGGCTATGACCCCCGGATCCGTATCGGACGGAACAAGGGATTGGCTTTCCCGCACCGCCGACCCCGCACATCCCACCAGAACAACGCCCGCCATGGCCATCTCCAACAACGAGCCCATCCTCTTGCCCATCGCCGCGGCCCCTCTCCTTTGCGAAAAGCCCGGGGGAGTCTCTCTCCACCCGATCCTTCCTAGTGTTCCTGGACCCTCTTGATCCTGGCTCCCAGCCTTAGGAGCTTCTTCTCCAGATCCTCGTACCCGCGGTCCAAATGGTATACCCTGGAGACCTTCGTCACCCCTTCGGCAGCCAAACCTGCAAGTACCAGGGAAGCGCTTGCCCGCAGATCGGTCGCCATGACCTCGGCTCCGCTTAACCGTTTCACGCCCGTCACGATCGCACTGTTTGAATTGACCTTGATGTCCGCACCCATCCGTCTGAGCTCGCTGACATGGATGAAACGATTCTCGAAAACCGTCTCGCAGATCACGCTGAGGCCCCGGGCCAGACACATGAGGACCATTGTTTGAGCCTGCATGTCCGTGGGAAAACCAGGATAGGGCAGGGTCTTCACATCTACGCTCCTGATCCGGCGTGTCCCCACGACCCGTACGGCCTCCCCATCCTGGTAGATCTCAAGGCCCGCCTCTCCCAACTTCCTGACAACCGCCTCCAGGTGAGGCATCGGGCAGTTGAGGAGTGAGAGGTTCCCCTGGGTCAGACCGGCCGCCACCATGAAGGTACCTGCCTCGATCCTGTCAGCCATGATCGTATGATCCGTCCCTTCGAGGCCTTCCACACCATCGATACGAAGGGTGCTTGTCCCTGCACCCGAGATTCTGGCACCCATCTTGTTCAGAACCCTTGCAAGTTCGGCCACCTCCGGCTCCTGAGCCGCGTTTTCTATGACCGTTGTCCCCTCTGCCAGGGCAGCGGCCATCATGAGATTCTCGGTCCCCGTAACGGTCGGAACATCGAGGCAGAGATGGCCGCCCTTGAGCCGCTCCGCTTCAGCGGATATGTACCCGTGGTCGAGTCTGATCTTGGCCCCGAGCACCTCCAGACCCCGGAGATGGAGGTTCACAGGCCGGGCTCCTATGGCACACCCCCCCGGCAATGAAACGACCGCTCTTCCCATTCTCGCAACAAGCGGGCCAAGTACGAGAATGGACGCCCGCATGGTCTTCACAAGCTCGTAAGGCGCTTCATGTCCCGAAAGAGCCGAGCTGTCGATGCGCACCGATCCATCTGGATTATTCTCGATCTGTACCCCAAGATTACGGAGCACCCTCTGGATTGTAACTACGTCTCTCAGGTGAGGAACATTGTGATAGACGGTCGGACTGTGACAGAGAATGGCCGCAGCGAACAGTGGGAGGGCCGCGTTTTTCGATCCGCTGATCTTCACATCCCCGATGAGCCGGTTTCCACCCTCGATAATGATCTTCTCCACCACCGGCCTCCGGCTTTACTTAGTCATCTCAAGGACGTCTCCCGGACTGTCAAGGGAGATCCAACCACAACCATCTTCTATCTCTTCTGGGCGACCAATGCCCGGCTTCTCCCAGCATAGTCCCGAATTATCCTCACCCGTTTCGTCCACGAAGCCTTCTCGGCCGACTCAAGGATCTTCGGCCCCTGACCCGCGCCAATCTCGACTATCAGCCACCCCCCGCTCTTAAGTCTTGAAGGAACTTGGCTGAGGAGCTCCCGGTGGAATTCGAGACCGTCCGGGCCCCCGTCCAGGGCATGCCTCGGCTCAAAGTCCCGGATCTCAGGTTGAAGGCTCTCGATCTCTTCGTGACTGACATATGGGGGGTTGGAGACGATCTGATCGAAGATTCCAGCCGTCGACTTCATGAAAGAGAGACCGTCCCCCTGAACAAAACATATCCTGCCGGAAACACCCTGGGCAAGTGCGTTTTCCCTGGCCAGAGCAAGGGCTTCCCACGACAGATCCGTAGCAACGATCCGGCCCGAGGAGATCGACTTTGCCAGGGAGACGGCAATCGCCCCGCATCCGGTTCCCAAGTCGAGGACAAGTGGATCGGTCCATCCCTCCAAACCGATGATCCTCAGGGCCTCCTCCACCAGGACCTCCGTCTCCGGGCGAGGGATGAGCACAGAGGGATCGACCCTGAAAGGGATCGACCAGAACTCCTTGTAACCGGTGATGTAAGGCAGCGGCTCGCCTCGGGTCCTCCTCTTGATCAATTCACGAAAACGTTCCAACTCGCTCGGCGAGAGAACCATGTCATGGTGGAGATAGAGACCGACACGGTCGAGGCCCAAAGCATGGGAGAGAAGCAGCTCGCTCTCCAACCGAGGACTCGGAATCGCCCTTGCCCGCAGGTATCCCTGGGTCCACTCGATGACCTTCAGCACGGTCCAGCGTTCTTTCGTCAATCTCAACTTCCCATGTGTGCCTTCAGGGATTCGGCTTGAAAATAGGCCACCAGAGCATCGATGATCTCCTGAATATCGCCCTCCAGAATCTCGTTGAGTCTGTAGACAGTCATCCCAATCCTGTGGTCGGTCACACGATTCTGAGGGTAATTGTAGGTCCGGATCCTCTCACTCCGATCACCCGTTCCGACCATGGACCGCCGCTTTTCGGAGATCTCCATCTGCTGTTCTCTCCGCTCGAGATCCAGGAGTTTGGACCGCAATACCTTCAGCGCCTTGGCCCGGTTCTTGTGCTGGGATTTTTCGTCCTGGCAGGTCACTGTCAAACCGGTAGGAAGATGAGTGATTCTGACCGCAGAATCCGTCGTGTTGACGCTCTGTCCCCCTGGGCCGGAGGAGCGATAGAAGTCGATTCGCAGGTCTGCCGGATCGATCTCGACCTCCACCTCTTCGGCCTCGGGAAGAACCGCGACGGTGACTGCAGAGGTATGGAGCCTGCCCTGCGACTCGGTGCTCGGAACCCGCTGGACTCGATGGACTCCGCTCTCGTATTTGAGCTGACTGTATGCGCCCCTCCCCTCGATAAGAGCGATTATCTCCTTCAGCCCCCCCACACCTGTCTCGCTCTGGCTCACAATGTCTATCTTCCACTTCCGCAGCTCGCTGTACCTGGCATACATCCGGAAGAGATCCGCCGCAAAAAGAGAGGCCTCCTCGCCGCCTGTGCCTGCACGAATCTCCAGGAAGATGTTCTTGTCGTCGTTGGGGTCCTTCGGCAACAGCGAGATCTTCAGGTCCCGCTCGACAAGGGCCATCTTCTCCTCAAGCTCGGCAATCTCATCCCTCGCAAGGCGCCGCATCTCCTCGTCAGGCTCTTTCAATAGATTCCTGTTCTCCTCGAGTTCACGAGCGATTCGCTTGTACTCACGATAGTAGCCCACGGTCTTTTCCAGCTCAGAAAATTCCCTTGCAAGCTTCTGATACTCCTCCTGCCTCTGTACAATCTCCTGCTTACCGAGGAGCCTGGTGAGCTCCTCGTACCTCTTCTCAATCTCGTCGAGCCTGGGAAACATATCTTCCCTCAGTAAGGACCGTTCCGGGGAAAACACGGACCCGCCTGTCAGGCGGATTCGCAAATTCACTGCCCCGGATGCAGACCGTTCCCGCGACGTCTCGAGGGCAGGGACCAACCGCCGCAGACCATCCGTCCCTTGGCAAACAACGTCGGGGTCCGGGGCCGCGTTTCCGGGTCGAGAGGCTGGCATCCCCGGAGCAGAGCATTGATCTCTTTATGGCCAACCAGAAACGGCTTAAGGGTACACGTCAGGGAGGCGGGCTAGGGTTCCTTGTCTTTGACCTTTGCATACTTCCGCTTGAACTTCTCGATTCTTCCTGCGGTATCGAGGAATTTCTGCTTCCCCGTAAAGAAGGGATGACACTTGGAGCAGATTTCAACCCGCATATTCTCCTTGGTGTCGACGGTCTCGTATGTAGCGCCACAGGCACAGGTGATGGTCGTCTTGTAAAGCTTAGGATGAATCCCCTTTTTCACGGTCTCTTTCTCCGACGAACAGATTGAAGAATAACAATACCCGCATCTTCCGCCTTTTGCAAGATGCCCGGCCTTTCCCACCTCTGCGGCACCCAGACCGGAAGGCCTGCCCCGCTCGAGCACCCTTACTGGTTCATAGAGTCGAGAAACGCCCGGTTGTTCGGCGTGTTGCGCATCTTGTCGAGAAGGAACTCCATGCTCTCCACGGTGTTCATGGGCTGGAGAACCTTCCTGAGAAGCCAGATTCTGTTGAGTGTCTGCTGGTCAAGGAGGAGCTCCTCCTTTCTCGTTCCGGATCTCTGGATATCGATAGAGGGAAAGACCCTTCTGTCCACGAGCCTCCGGTCGAGGTTGATCTCCAGGTTACCGGTTCCCTTGAACTCCTCGAAGATGACCTCGTCCATCCGGCTTCCCGTGTCGATCAGAGCCGTGGCGATGATGGTGAGACTTCCCCCCTCTTCTATGTTTCTGGCAGCACCGAAGAAGCGCTTGGGCCGGTGCAGGGCGTTGGAATCGACGCCGCCGGAAAGGACCTTCCCGCTCGGAGGAACCACCGCGTTGTATGCCCTGGCCAGACGGGTGATACTGTCGAGGAGAATAACCACATCCATCTTGTTCTCCACGAGACGCTTGGCCTTCTCGATCACCATTTCCGCGACCTGAATGTGTCGCTGCGCGGGCTCATCGAAAGTCGAACTGATCACCTCGGCCCGGACAGACCGTTCCATGTCTGTCACCTCTTCGGGTCTTTCGTCGATTAGCAGCACTATGAGGGTTATTTCAGGGTGATTGGTCGTGATGCTGTTGGCGATGTTCTGAAGGAGCATGGTCTTGCCCGTTCGCGGTGGGGCCACGATAAGACCGCGCTGGCCCTTTCCGATCGGGGTGAGGAGATCCATAACACGGGCTGAGTAGTTCTCAGGATCGTCCGTCTCCAGCCTTATTTTCTCCTCAGGATAGAAGGGGGTTAGATTGTCGAAGAGGATCTTGTCACGGGCGCTGTCCGGATCTTCGTAGTTGACGGACTCGACCTTGAGCATGGCAAAGTATCTCTCCGTGTCCTTTGGAGGTCGAATCTGCCCCGAAACCGTATCCCCCGTCTTCAGATTGAACCTTCGAATCTGAGAAGGAGAGATATAGATGTCGTCCGGACCCGGCAGATAGTTGTAGTCCGGAGCCCTCAGGAAACCAAACCCATCGGGAAGAATCTCCAGTACCCCTTCGCCATAGATCAGCCCGTTTTTGTCCTGCTGGGCTTGGAGTATCGAGAAGATCAACTCCTGTTTCCTGAGGCTGCTCGCCCCCTCGACGTTGAGTTCCTTGGCAATGCTGTCGAGTTCTGCAATTCCTTTCTGTTTCAACTCCTTAAGGTTCATGACTTCTCCTATTAACCTCATGCTTTGTTCGGGTTTGCAGGGATAAACTCCCCGTTCATATATCGAGTTGCCCTACATTCAAGGCGTTTTCCTCGATGAACCTCCGCCTGGAGTCCACCTGATCCCCCATCAGGATCGTGAAGATGTCGTCGGCTTCCACGGCATCCTCAATCCTGACTCGGAGCAGGACCCGCGTCTGTGGGTTCATCGTGGTCTCCCAGAGCTGGTCGGGATTCATTTCTCCCAGGCCCTTGTAGCGCTGGACGGATATACCCTCCTTGCCGATCTGCTCTATGAGCGAGACGAGTTCCTCGGTTGTTTCCACTCGGAGATCCGCTGCTCCATCTACCAGGTAGGGAGGCGTGTCAAAACCACTGATTTCGGCATAGGCAGAACGGAGACCCCTGAAAGGTGCCGAGGAAACCAGTTCCCAGTTGAGGCGGCTCCTGAAGGCCTCTCCGTCCCTCCAGACCTCCAGTTCATAGAGGTTGTGTTCCTCATCCTTCAAGACCTCGGAGGTCTCAAATCCCTCCTGGATCAAGCGGCTCCGGATCTCCAGAAGGCCCTTCTCGTCTTCAAAGAACCGCCGGGTCCTGACAGGGCTTTCCAGGAGCAGGTCGAGGAGCCTACCGGAATAGCCCCGATCGAGGATCCTCTTCCTGTAAAACCTGTATTGGAGAAATCGATCGAGAATCACCTTGAGCTGCTTGCCGGCGAACTCCTTCCCGGTTCTCTCCACTCTGACCTTGATCTTGGAGGTCGCCCTTTCCAGGAGGAATCGACTCATCTCATCCTCGCCCCGGAGGTACCGGTCTTTCTTGCCCTCCCTCACCCTGAAAAGGGGAGGCTGGGCGATGTACAGGTAGCCCCGTTCTACCATCTCGGGCATCTGCCTGTAGAAGAAGGTGAGGAGCAACGTCCGTATATGAGACCCGTCAACGTCGGCATCGGTCATGATGATTACACGATGGTAGCGGAGTTTGGAAACGTCATAGTCCTCCTTTCCGATTCCACCACCGAGGGCCGCGATGATCGTCTTGATCTCCTCATTGGATAGCATCTTGTCGAAACGTGCCTTCTCGACGTTCAGGATCTTCCCCTTCAACGGCAGAATCGCCTGGAATACCCGATCCCTTCCCTGTTTGGCAGACCCCCCTGCGGAGTCCCCCTCGACTATGTAGAGTTCACTGTGGGCAGGGTCTCTCTCCTGGCAGTCGGCTAGCTTACCGGGAAGCGCGTCATTCTCGAGGATTCCCTTCCGGCGGGTGAGTTCCCTGGCTTTTCTTGCCGCTTCGCGGGCCCTCGCCGCCTCCACAACCTTTGCTATGATTTTCCGGGCCGTCTTCGGATTCTCTTCGAGAAACGCCGAGAGCTTCTCGTTCACCAACCCCTCGACGACCCCTTTGACCTCGCTGTTGCCGAGCTTGGTCTTGGTCTGCCCCTCGAACTGGGGTTCAGGCACTTTCACGCTCACCACCGCAACGAGCCCCTCGCGCACGTCTTCTCCGGTAAGGTTCTCCTTCAGGCCCTTGAACAGGTTGTTGTTCATCGCATAGGAGTTTATGGTCCTGGTTAAGGCCGCCTTGAAACCAGCCAAATGCGTCCCGCCTTCTGTCGTGTTGATGCTGTTAGCATAGGAGAAGAGGTTCTCCGAATAGCCGTCGTTGTATTGAAAGGCTACCTCCGCGTGGATGCCGTTCCTCCCGCCTTCGAAGTATATCGGTTTGGCATGGATAGAGTTCTTGTTCTTGCTGAGGTACTCGATAAAAGAGACGATCCCCCCCTGGTAGAGGAACTCGTGTTTCTTCTCGGTTCTCTCGTCGTAAATGGAGATAAAGACTCCTCTGTGCAAGAAGGAAAGTTCCCTGAGCCGTTGAGCAAGGAGATCAAAGCTGAAGACCGTGGAATCGAATATCTCCCTGTCGGGCTTGAAACGGACAACCGTACCGGTCTCCGTGGTCCTGCCTACCACCTTGAGAGGTGTAACGGCTTTGCCACGGCTGTAGGTCTGTGTATAGACCTTCTTGTCACGCCGTATTTCCAACTCCACGAATTCAGAGAGGGCATTGACCACGGATAGGCCGACTCCATGGAGACCCCCGGAGACCTTGTAGGTCCGGTTGTCGAACTTCCCGCCCGAATGGAGCTTGGTCATGACGACCTCTATGGCCGGGCGTCCTTCCCTCTTGTGGATATCCACGGGAATGCCCCGGCCATTGTCCTTGACCGTAACCGTGTCATCGATATGAATGGTAACCTCGATTCGGTCGCAATAGCCCGCAAGAGCCTCGTCGATGCTGTTATCCACGAGTTCGTGGACGAGGTGGTGGAGTCCCTCCGGCCCGGTGTTTCCTATATACATGGCCGGTCTCTTCCGCACAGCAATCAGTCCGTCGAGGACCCTAATCTGATCCGCCGTATACAATCGATCCTTCATCAGTCCCCTTCTCTATCAGAGCTTCATGGGCATAACGAGACAGAGGAGACCCTCCCGGCCGACGGGTCGAAGAACGCCTGCTGTTGAGTTGTCTCTGAGTTCAAAGAGAACCTCCTCGGTACCCATAACACCGAGGGCGTCGAGAAGGTATCGCCCGTTAAAGCCGACGGCGAGTTCATCGCCGTCGTATTCGATATCGATCTCCTCTTTAGCGTCTCCGAAATCCTGGCTGAACGATGAGACCGAGATCATTGCCTTTCCGATTTCGAATACGAGTCCTTCCCCCTTTTCACTTGCCATCGTGGATACCCGTTTGAGACACGCGGTAAAGGCCTCTGTCGGAAGGTTGATTCTCTTGTCGTTGTCCTTTGGGATGACCGATTCGTAGTCCGGGAATTGTCCCTCGATAAGACGAGTGAAGACAAGGGCTTCATCCCTCTTGGCCACGAGGTTGTTCTGGGAAAGGGCCAGGTACATGACACCGTCCTGTCCGTCGTCTTTACGGGTCCCGTCTCCCATGAGCCTTCTGATTTCGAGGAGGCCTTTCCTGGGGATTATGACGCCGGTTTCCAGGTTGGGAAACTCGAGGCCGGGCTTATCGATCAGGGAGAGGCGGTGGCCGTCGGTAGCGACCATGCGGATGATCGGTCCGCTTTCGAGGCGAAAGCCCTTGAGAAAGACCCCGTTGAGATTGTAGCGTGATTCCTCTGTAGAGGCCGCGAAGACGGTTGCCTCTATCATCTCCCTGAGGTCCCGGGTAGGAAAGGGGTGGAAGTCTTCCTCCCTGAAGTCGGGCAAGGGGGGAAATTCGTCCGGATTCATGCCTGCGATATTGAAGACCGATTTCTGACAGGTCAGGGTTACCCAGTCGTTTTCCTTGGTCAGGAGGGTGATGGGGGACTCGGGAAGCTCGCGGACGATCTCGAAGAGTTTCCTTGCTGAGAGGGAGGCTTGGCCATCGGTTGTAACCGAGGCTGGAAGGCGAGCCTGTATCGCGGTCTCGAGGTCCGTAGCCGTTAGGGTAAGGGTCTGGTTTTCGGCGTGGAGCAGGGCGTTGGAGAGAATGGGCATGGTTGTACGCCTCTCGACTACGGTCTGGAGCATGGTGAGGCCGCGGAGAAAGTCCCTCTTTTCAATCTTGCATTCCATCGTGGTCTCCTAAGTACTACGTTATGGTATTAGTAAATCATAGATTTAGTAGAACAAAGTAAAGGCGGTTCAAATGTTCAAAGTTTACACAATCCCTTGGAAATCAAGGGAGTTTAGTAGTATGGTGAATCGTGGAAAACATGCAGTAAGCCGTCGAAGACCTGTAAGTTCCGAAAGTTCTCACAATGGATGAACAAGTCTGTCCCCAGGGATATTCACTGGTTTCTCACCAAGCGGGTGAGTTTTTCGAGGGTCTCCTTGAAAGTTGGATCTTCCGCGGATTTGCCCTCGATCTTCCTGATCGCGTGTAGGACCGTTGTATGGTCCTTTCCGCCGAACTCCTCGCCGATCTCCTGAAGAGAATGATCGGTAAGTTTTCGGCACAGGTACATGGCTATCTGTCTGGGAAGAACGAAGCTCTTGTTCTTTTTCTTGGTCTTGAGGTCAGCAAAACGGATATTGAAGAAGGAAGCGACGTTCTTCTGTATGACCTCCATCGGAATGGCTTCGTTGTTTTCCTTGACTATGTTCCTCAGAACCTCCCTGGCCATTTCGAGCGTTATCTCGGTGTTGGTGAGCGACGCAAAGGCACCGATCCGTATCAGGGAACCTTCCAGTATGCGGATGTTGGAATCGATGTTGGTAGCCAGAAAAAAGGCGACGTCGTTGGGAAGATTGATGTTCTCTGCGGCTGCCTTTTTCTTGAGAATGGCGACCTTGGTCTCGACATCGGGGGCCTGGATGTCTGCTATGAGCCCCCATTCGAATCTGGAACTGAGGCGCTCCTCGAAATTCGGGATGTCCCTGGGGAACTGGTCGCTGGTTACGACTATCTGTTTTCTACTCTCATAAAGGGAATTGAAGATATGGAAGAATTCGGCTTGTGTTCTCTCCTTTCCGGCAATGAACTGGATGTCGTCGATGAGGAGGATGTCCATCCTCCTGAAGCGCGTCCTGAACTCCTCCATCCTCTCGTACCTAATGGCATTGATGAGTTCGTTCGTGAAGTCCTCGGAAGAGAGGTAGCAGAGAGAAGTGGGATAGGCGAGGATGTTCTTTTCGAGGACATGGTTCCCGATGGCATGGAGGAGGTGAGTCTTGCCGAGGCCGACTCCGCCGTAAATGAAGAGGGGATTGTAGTTCTTGCCGGGAAGATTGGCCACGGCAAGGCAGGCGGCGTTGGCGAACTGGTTACTGGGTCCGACGACAAAGGTGTCGAACGTGTACTTCGGGCTGAAGGGAGACCTGTAAGGAGCGGACGATGGAGCGGGTGAAGGAACGAGGGTTTCCTGCCGGGACAGGCTCGGTCTCCTATGGGAGTCGAAGCTCAGCGAGACCGTGAACTGCTCTTGAGTCTGCTCGAAAAGCAAGGTCTCGATCAGGGAGAGGTAGTTGTCGTGAATCCAGTCCCTGAAGAAACGGTTCGGCACCTCGATTTCGAGCTGGTTGTGGTGAACCGCGAGGGGTTTTATCGGCTTTATCCAGGTCTCGAAGCTCTGGGGCGTGATTTTCTGCTTGAGAGAGAGGAGAACCTTTTGCCAAAGTTCGTTCATGGATTCTGCCCGGAAGAAGAACGGTTCCAGGAAATTCTATTTCAGTGGGACCAGGGAAAGTTAAGACCCCTAAGCTTTATGAAGGTTTCCCCATGACTCGGTCTATGAACAGAGAATTCCACATCTGTGGATAAAATGGAGACTGTGGGGAATAATGACCGACTAAAGGATTTCCCTATCTGAAGTGAGCCGGCAAATACCGATCTGGTAAGGCCACAATATAGTATAGCAATGGGAGAGCGAAAATTCAAGCTGTTTTTTTGGGGGATGAGTCGGAGGATTTTTCCAGGCATATCTAGGAGGATGTGCTGACTTCTAAGGGGACCTTCGGATTTTGAAGGGGAATGCTCTCCTTGGTCTGGTCCTTGGGTGAGGGGGTGAGCCTGTCGAAGGTGGCTGGCGGGGTTTGGGTAGGTCCGGGGGGTCGGGAGGGGGAAGAGGCCGGCGGAGTTGGATTGAACCCAGGGGGCGCGAAGTGGTAGGATAGGATGGTCTGTGAAGGATTGACGGCTGTCTTCGCCTGGATTGGCAGGCCGGGGGGGGCGGTCTGATGGCAGCGATGGGAGGATCGGGGGAAAGGGAGAGATTCGGCGTGGCTGGACTTGACAAGGGCGTGGATTTATGGTGTTTATTTAGTTTTTGGTTGACCGAGAGGTGAATAGCGATGAAGAGGACCTTTCAGCCTAGCAACATAAAGAGAAGAAGAACCCATGGTTTCATGGCCAGGATGAGCACTAAGGGCGGAAGGAGAGTTTTGAAAAGGAGAAGGGCCAAGGGGCGGAAGAGGCTGACCGTTTAGGTGGTGTTTGGCCGAGTTGAAGAGATATGGCTTTCCGAAGCGTTTTCGGCTTCTCACGAGGCGTGATTTTCTCCTCAGGGGCCGGAATGTGCGGAGAGTGCGGACAGGGCGTTTCACGGTGGTCTGGTGCGAGGGCCGTGAGGAGCGGTCGAGAATCGGTATCGTGGTGAGCAAGAAGGTCGGAGATGCTGTGACGAGAAACAGAATCAAGAGGCTCATCAGGGAATTCTTCCGGCTCAACCGGTGGCGGATGGGTAAGCCCAAGGATATCGTCGTGATTGCGAGGCCGGGGATTCGGGTGGGCAAGTACTGGGACATCGAGAGAGAGCTGGGAGGCGTGCTGTAGGGGCTGCACAGTGGGTTGTGCCGTTCTGAATACCGGTATGGTTGCGAAGCTTCTTGTCGGGATAATTAGGGTTTACCAGATCTTTATCTCTCCTCTTTTCGGACCTACCTGTCGGTTCGAACCGTCGTGTTCGAGCTATGCCATTGGGGCTCTGAGGAAGTTCGGGGTGGCAAAGGGACTTTGGCTGGCACTGAAGAGGCTTCTGAAGTGTCACCCCTTTCATCCTGGGGGTTATGATCCCATCTGAGAGTGAAGTGAGCGCAAGGCCAGAGGCAGATTTATGGACAAGCGGGCAATAATCGCCATTATTCTATCCATGATCGTGATCCTGATCTGGCAAGTAGTGTTTATGCCTCCTCCCAAGAAGAAGCCGGTCGTGGAGGAGAAGGGGTTTCAGGGAGCAAGGGTAGAGGAAGCCGAAGGAGCGCGGACTGGCGGGGAGATCCTGGAATATTCCGGGGGGGGAGAAGTAAGGGTTCAGGATGTGGTGGTGGAGACCCCTCTTTACAGGGCGGTTTTTACGACGGCGGGCGGGAGGCTTAAGAGCTGGAGGCTCAAGAAGTACATGGATAGCGTTGAGACCGTTGTTCTGTGGAGGAGAAAGCCGGTGAGACCCCCGGAACCGGTTGAGATGGTCTCGATGAGGAGCCTGAAGGACCTGCCGCTCGAGGTCGGGGTGGAGCTGGGTGGAAGGAGTATCAAACAGCCGGTCTTTGATGTGAATGCCTCTTCGATCTCGCTTGCGAGTGGGGAGGACGGATCGATTGTCTTCCTTGGGAAGACCGGGGAGGGGTTGGAGATTCTGAAGCGGTATAGGTTCTATGGCGGCCAGTACAGGGTCGACCTGGATGTGGAGATAATCAACAGGGGTGGGACGCCCGTTGAACCGGGGGTAAGGCTCATCTGGCGGGGAGTGGTGAAAGGGGGTGGCCGGTATACTTTTGCGGGTCCATCGGTTCTTGCCGGGAAGTCTGTGGACAGGCTGAGCGTTCGGGAGATCAAGAAGGGTAAGGTCTTTTCCGGGGATGTAAAGTGGATGGCTGCGGAGAACACCTCTCCCCCTCCGGGTCGGCCTTCTGAGGGGAACTACTTTGTCTCGCTGATAGTGCCCCGTGAGAGGAAAGGTATAGAGGTTTCGGTTCATGAGATAGAGGCCCCGGGCAGCCAGGGGGTGGGATTCGAGAGTACTCTGACTTTCCAGAATCGGGAGGTGGAGCCGGGAAAGGATCGCAGGTACGGTTTTCTCTTGTATCTTGGGCCCAAGTTGCCGGAACTCTTGAGGGATCTTGATGTTGAGGCGGAAAAGGTGATCAACTTCGGAAAGTACCTTGGGGGGATCGAGAAGGTCCTGCTGCGGATTCTAGGGTGGACCCACAGGGTGACGGGGAATTACGGGGTAGATATCGTTATCCTGAGCATTCTCCTGAAGGTGATCTTCTGGCCTCTGAGCAGAAAGAGCTACAGGTCGATGCAGGAAATGCAGAAGATCCAGCCGGAGATGAAGATGCTCCAGGAGAAGTACAAGGGCGACAAGCAGCGGCTGAACCAGGAGATGATGGCTCTTTACAAGAGACGGAAGGTGAACCCGGTAGGGGGGTGCCTGCCTATGCTGGTGCAGTTTCCCTTCCTGATCGCTTTGTACAAGGCTCTTCCGCTGTTCTTCAATCTGCGGCATGCTCCTTTTGTTCTGTGGATTCGTGATCTGGCGGCGGCTGACAGTTTTTTTGTGGACGAGTTGCCTCTCCCGCTGCTGGGACACACACCGGTAGGGCCGCTGCCGCTGCTCATGGGGGTTTCCATGGTGATACAACAGAGGATGACTCCGACGGGTGGAGATCCTCGACAGGCGAAGATGATGATGATCATGCCGATCATGTTCATATTTATCTTTCTCAGCTTTCCGTCCGGGTTGGTGTTATACTGGTTTGTGCAGAATGTTCTCTCTATCGGTGAGCAGTACTATACGAGGAAGAAGGGGAGGTAAGGAGAGAGGGAGATGGAAGGGCACGAGAAGGAACGGGACGAGAGTCGTGAAGAGAGGCCGGAACGGACCGGGGAGAGGCTCGATGCGTATCCTGTGAGGTCACTGGGAGAGAGGGCCGATGTGGAGGGTGGGAGGATTCTGGAGGAGTTTGAAAAGAAGCGGCAGGAGGGGAGAACCGAGTACATCCGGTGCATTCTTGAGGGGATAGTTTTTCGTATGGGAATCGATGCCGAAGTCGTGGGGGCGGAGACAGGGGAGGAGATCCGCCTCTATGTGAAGGGGAACAATACAGGGGTGTTGATCGGCAAGCACGGCAGGACGCTCGACGCTGTTCAATACCTGCTGACCAAGATCTACCAGCGCCGGTTCGGTGAGGGGAGGAGGATCGTCCTCGATGCGGAGGAATACAGAAAACGGCGGGCTGAGGCTCTGGAAAACCTCGCGTTCCGGCTTGGTGAAAAGGTGAAGAGGAAGAGGAGGCCTATGGTGGCAGGGGTCTTCAACCCCCGGGATCGGAGGATTATTCATATGGCCCTTAGGGAGGATGAGCTTTTGGAGACGGAAAGCAGGGGGGACGGGTATTACAAGAAACTCCTCATTCGTCCGAGGAGGGAAGGTCTGGAGAGGGATAGGGGAGATTGAGGTCTGTTACACTGTGGTGAGTGACGATTGGAGGGGGGCCTTCTGAGGGAGGGCGGAAGATTCAACTTTCTCGCCGAACAGATGGCGGGCCGGAAGGCCTGGCCGTTCTCGCCATTTAGGATGAGCACCAAAGGGTGCCGTGTTCTTGCTGCTCGATGACAATTCCTTCTGAGCTGGATACCATCGCCGCCATATCGACTCCCCCGGGGGAGAGCGGGATCGGAATAGTGCGGGTGAGTGGCCCCGAGGCCGTGGCCGTGGTCTCTCGCCTTTTCCGGCCAAAGGGGGGGAGGAGGTGTCTTGAATCCCACAGGGTGTATTACGGGGAGATATTGGATCCGGCCGATGGTGGGGTCATCGATGAGGTTCTGGTCCTGTTTATGGGGAAACCGAGAAGCTATACCAGAGAGGATGTGGTAGAGATTCAGTGCCACGGAGGGTTTCTTGTTCTTGGAAGGATCCTCGAGTGCGTGCTGGAGCAGGGGGCTCGGCTTGCGGAGCCCGGGGAGTTTACCAAGAGGGCGTTCCTGAATGGGAGGATCGACTTGGTACAGGCCGAAGCGGTTATCGAGACGATAAGGGCGAGGACGGAGGCCGGGCTGAGAGTGGCAAGCGAGCAGTTGCGGGGGAGGCTTTCGGGGGAGATCGGGGAAGTGAGGGGTCTGCTGCTGGGAGTGCTGGCCGAGATTGAGGCGGGTCTTGACTTTCCGGAAGAGGATGTCGGCGATGTGGACGCAGGCGGGATCGAGAGAGACCTGGAGAGGGTGGATTCGCGGTTGGAGGAGTTGGTGTTGTCTTTCGATCAGGGGAGGGTGTTGCGGGAAGGGGCTTTGGTTGGGATCGTAGGGAGGGCGAATGTGGGAAAGTCGAGCCTGCTCAACGCAGTGGTTGGTGATGAGAGGGCAATCGTGACGCGGGTTGCCGGGACTACGAGGGACGTAATCGAGGAGACGGTCAGGATCTGTGGATTGATGTTGAGGATTGCCGACACGGCCGGGCTGCGGAGATGGAGGAACGAGGTCGAGAAGGAAGGGGTAAGGCGGACGAGGCGGGTGGTGGAGGAGGCGGATTTGTTGCTGGTGGTTGTGGATGGGAGTAGGCGGCTTTCTGCCGAGGACCGGAGGATTTTCGACTTGGTGCGGGATAGGAGGTATATGGTCGTATTGAACAAACTCGATCTGCCCCGGAGGGTGACGGTGGAGGAGTTGGGGTCGGCCTTTCCGGGAGCCGAGGCAGTGGAGGTTTCCGCTCGTACGGGGGAGGGGATAGGGAGGCTGAGGGAAGCGGTGTGTGGCAGGGCCATGGAGGGATGGGTGGGAGGGAGGGAAGGCAGGAGCGTGATCATGGAAGCGCGGCATAAGGAGAAACTGGAGGAAGCTGCGGGGGCAGTGGCCAGGGCGAGGAAAGGGATCCAGGGTGGGGTGTTCCCAGAGGTCGTGGCCGTGGAAATTCGGAGTGCGCTCGAGAGACTGGGGGAGATTGTTGGAGAGGGGGTGTCCGAGGAGGTGTTGGACGAGATCTTTGGTCGCTTCTGCATAGGAAAGTGAGAGGACCGGTGTTTCACGTGAAACATCCGGGGAGGCGGTCTGGATGGGTGGAGGTGAAAAGAGGATTCTTCTGATCAATCCCTGGATCTATGATTTTGCGGCCTACGATCTCTGGGTGAAGCCACTGGGTCTGCTGAGCCTCGGAGGGTACCTGAGGGCTCGGGGCCATCGGGTTTTTCTGATCGATTGTCTTGATCCGGCCAGTCCGTGGGTTGAAAGGGGTGAGGGGAGGCTGCCCCGGAGAAGGGCCTACCAATGCGGCAAGTTTATGAAGGAGCCGGTGGAGAAGCCGGAGGTGTTGAGAAACGTGCCGAGGACTTACAGCCGCTATGGGATAAGGGAGAGGTCCTTTTGGCGTGGTCTGGTTTTCTTTGGGCGGCCTGATGTGGTTCTGGTCACCTCGATGATGACGTACTGGTATCCAGGACCTTTCCGTGCTATCGAACTCGTGAGGGAGGCTTTTCCTGGGGTGCCGGTGGTGCTCGGGGGGGTCTACGCGGCTCTTTGCCATGAGCACTCCATGGCGTTTTCGGGGGCGGACTATGTGTTTGAAGGGGGAGGAATCGAGGCGGCGGCAGCGATGGTCGAGGGCATTCTGGATGTCGATTCGCGGGGTATTGGGCGGCCGTGGTATCCTGCCTTTGATCTGTACGGCGATTTGAAGGCGGTGGCTGTGTCCTGTTCTCGGGGATGCCCGTATCGGTGCGCGTACTGTGCGGCGTCTCTGCTGGCGGGGGAATTCGTTCAGAGGGAACCGGAGGAGGTGGTGGAAGAGATTGCCCATTGGGTAGGGCGGTACGGGGTACGGGACATTGTCTTCTATGACGATGCGCTGCTTGTTGGCGGAGAGTCGCACTTCGTGCCGATGGTGGAAGAGATTCTGCGGAGGAAGATCGAATGTCGTTTCCACCTCCCTAACGGGGTTCATGCGAGGGGCGTGACGAGGGAGGTGAGCCGCCTGATGTTTCGGTCGGGTTTCAAAACTATCCGGCTTGGTCTCGAGACGATCGACTCTGCCCGGCAGGTTGGGACCGGTGGCAAGGTGGATGGGGAGGACGTGAGGCTGGCGATCGAATACCTGAGGGGGGCGGGGTTTGACAGGGATGCGATCGGTGTCTATCTCATGGCCGGGCTTCCGGGACAGCCTTGGCAGGAGGTGGAAGAGGGGATAGAGAGGGTGTGGCAGTGGGGGGCTGTGCCGAAGATTGCGGAGTACTCCCCGATCCCGGGTACGGCCCTGTGGGAAGAAGCGGTACGGTCGTCGGCATACGACATTGAAACAGAGCCGCTCCTTCAGAACAATTCGATTCTTCCCTGTGCTTGGGAGGGATTCTCCTGGGACGACTTGGCCGCTCTGAAGAAGAGACTCCAGCAACGGATCAGAGAAAAGGGAAGGCGGATGACCTAGTGAAGCACCTCCATGTTTCACGTGAAACATCTTCCCTGTTCCACCGCAACTCGAGTGCCCTGGTCTCCACCCTGTCTTCCTGATTCCTCCTACGCCTGTTTTTCCAGCCACACGGTGTTGAAAAGCATGTACCCGGTAGGGTGGGGTTTGACATTCTTCACCCTTTTTTGGGTAACGAACCAGTTGTTCCGCCAGTAAGCGATGCCCACAGAGCCGCGCTCCCATTGGATTTGCTCCAACCTGCAGAAAATCTTACGCCGTTTTTCCACATCGAGGGTTCCGTTTGCCTCCTTGAGCAAGGTGGAGAACTCCTCATCGACCCAGCGCGTCTCGTTCCACGGCACAGGTTTCCCGGAATCATCCGCGATGTAGGCCAAGTTCAACACCATGGTGCCGAGGGGTCGATGGGTCCAGGGTGTTATGCCCAGATCGACCTCGGTCCATTTCTCCCAGTACTGGCTCGTGGGCATGGTCTGAATATGGATCCTGAAGCCCGCCGGTGTGGCGTCTTGTTTCAGGATCTCTGCATATCGTACGATGTCTGTCCAGTCGCTGCCCACGGCGAGATTCACATCAAGCCCCTTCGGGTAGCCTGCCTCTTTGAGGAGAGTCCTGGCCCTCTCAGGCTGGTAGGGGGGAATCGGCTTCTTGCAGTACTCGGGATGTTTTGGATATACGTGGAAATCCTGCCCCTCAAGGCCCTGCCCGAAGTAGGCCAGCCCCAGGATCTTTTCCCTATGCTGGCAGAGCTTGAGAGCCATTCGAACTCGGTTGTCCGACCACGGCTTCATATCCACTCGCATGCGGAGAACCCGTGTCTGGGCTGTGGCAATGGGCTGGACGTTGATTTCGGGGGCGCCCTTGAGGGCTTGGTAGACGTCTGTTCCGGTTGCGTCGCCCAGGTCGATCATGTCTATCTCCCCGGCCTGGATCGCCGCGATCTGGGGAGCCATCTCGGTGCCCATGTCGATGAATTCCATGCCGTCCATGTATGGGAGCCCTTTTTGCCAGTAGTCGTTCCGCCGCCGGAGAACACACCGTTCTCCCTCCCGATAGAGCTCCAGGGTGTACGGCCCGGTCCCGTGCGGGGCCTTGATGAAGTCGCCCTGGAAGGTCCGGTGATTGAGAATCAAGGCAGGGTAGTGAAAAAGGTGTTCGGGCACGGCGATTTCAGCCCGCTTGAGATGAAGCTTGACCTTGTATCTGTCCACCTGTTCGATTCCGGTCCGGTCGAGATATGTCCCCATCATGCCCAGGAGAGATGATCCCACGTCCTTGTCGAGCCATTGATTGATCGAAAAGACCACGTCCTCTGCTGTAAACTCATCGCCGTTGTTGAACCTGATCCCCCTCTTAAGAGATAGGGTCCATTCCTTCAGATCCTCGCTGGCCTCCCACCCTTCGAGCAAATAGGGATGGGTGATGTTGTCTTTATCGGTAAAGGTCAGGTACTCGGCCACCTGGCGCAGCTGGTTGGAAGGGCTTATCCACGAGAACTGGGCAGGATGGGTAACCTTTTGGACCGAAGAGGATACTCTCAGGGTACCCCCGTATTTCGCCGCACCGGCAGAGGCCCGTCTCGGCCATGGCAGCCCCGCCATCTGGCTCGCCGCCCCTGCCGACATCCCCAGAAGAACAGCGTAGCGAACGAATTCTCGCCGGGTCAACTTGCCCTGTCGCAGGTATTCGGCCAGCTCAGAGATCCTTGGATGCATTGCTTTCTCTTTTTCCATGTTCCCCTCCTTCCTCAAAAGAGATTTTGCCTCCCTTTCCTCAATCGGTCTTTCCACCCCCTTCCACTCCCTGGAATCGTTGTAGCGGTCTACTCCCTGCAAGGACTTGCGGTTCTTCCATTCCAATTCGAGGGTATCATACCTGGGGTCTGTGTCAAGTCCTTGATCCTTTCTCGCCATCAAAGGCAGACCTCTTATGGTCAGGACCGCATGGGGTGGACCACGTGTTCCAGTCCGCTCAACTCCTGGAGAGGGATATGGCAGAAGATGCGGTGATCCGTTCCGGCCTCACGCCACGGAGGCTTTTCCACCTCGCAGATCCTTCCGTTCTCAGGGAGCATGGTCCGCCTGGGACAGCGGGTATGAAAAGGACAACCCCGCGGGGGATCGAGTGCACTCGGCACGGCCCCCTGGAGCCTTATCCGTTTCTGCTTGATCCTGGGATCTGGGATCGGCACCGCTGAGAGAAGCGCCTCGGTGTAAGGATGGTAGGGTGGCGCATAGATGGCCTCTGCGGGGCCCGCCTCCATGATCTGTCCCAGGTACATGACTGCTATGTAATCGGAGAGGAAGCGTACCACACTGAGATCATGGGCGATAAAGATGATGGTTGTTCCGAGCTCCGCCTGGAGGTCGAGTAGCAGATTGAGCACACTCGCCTGAACCGAGACGTCCAGGGCCGAGACAGGCTCGTCGCATATGATCAAGCCAGGCCGACTCGCAAGGGCACGAGCGATTCCAACACGCTGTTTCTCCCCTCCACTCAACTGGCGGGGGAGCCGTTCGTAGTAGTAGGCGTCGAGGTGAACAGCGCGGAGAAGTTCAACCACCCGCTCTCTGACCCGGTCTCGGGGGACGACATTGAACCGTTTCAAGGGCCTGGCGATCTGCTTGCCCACGGAGTAAGAAGGATTGAGAGTGGAATCAGGATTTTGAAAGACCATCTGCATTTCTCTGATGAGTTTTATGTCTCGCCTCCCGAGGGGCTCGGTCAGATCGAACCCCAGGAATTCCGCCCTGCCGTCGTCGATCTTCTCCAGGCCGATGACGGCTTTGACCAGGGTGGTCTTTCCACAACCCGATTCCCCGACAATACCGAGGGTTCCGGACCCGGCTACATTGAGGCTCACATCGTCCACAGCCTTGATGTACCTCTCTCTTGCCAGGCCCAACAGGGCGAGAACCGATTTCGATTCCTGCCGATAGTAAGCCTTGAGGTTTTGAACTCTAAGCACGTACTTTCCTTGCAGGCCGCAGGTCTTTGAGCCCACGGGCCGGGTCTGCCGATCCACCGGAGGGATCGCCCTATTGGGGTCGATCCTCTCGGCGTGGAAGCAACGCGTCTTGTGTGTGGAAGTCACCTCCCGGAGCTCAGGGTGCATTGAGCGGCATTGTTCCGTAGCGTAATCGCAGCGAGGCTCGTAGATACAGGCGTGTCGGGGCCGGTCTCCTGGTGCGGGCACCCGGCCCCGAATGGGATAGAGAGTCGCAGTGGCCTTGCTGGCTCCAAGCTTGGGTACACACCGCATGAGTCCCTGGGTATAGGGATGGCGAGGGTTGCCGAAAATCTCCGGGGCTGATCCCTGCTCGACCACTTCTCCGGCGTACATGACCGAGATGTAGTCACTTACCCGGGCCACCACCCCGAGGTTGTGGGTGATGTAGATGATTGCCGCGTCAAAATCCTCCCTGAGTTCCTCGACCAGATCGAGAACCGCGGCCTCCACGGTCACGTCGAGAGCCGTGGTCGGCTCGTCCATGATGAGCAGGGAAGGGTTGTTGAGGAGCGCCATTGCTATGACCACCCGTTGCTGCTGGCCCCCGGATATCTGATGGGGATAGCGATCCATCACATGCGCCGGATCAGGCATGTGGACTCGTTCGAGCATCTCCACTGCCCGTGTCCAGGCATGCTGTCTCGGCATGTGCCGGTGAAAGACCAGGACCTCGGCCAGTTGTTCGCCTATCCGAATCGATGGGTTGAGGGCCTGCATTGGATCCTGATAGACCATGGCTATCCGGTTTCCCCTCAGTTCACGCAGTTCCTCTCTGGAACGACCGACGATGTCCATACCCTGGAATCGGATAGATCCCCCCACGATCCGGCCATTGGGGCCGAGAAAGTCGACGATGCCAAAGGCAACCGTACTCTTTCCGCAGCCGGACTCCCCCACCAGGCCGATTGTCCGGGCTTTATGCGCCTTGAACGAGACCCTACGAACGGCGGGAACCTCGCCTCTCCTCGTCTCGTAGGAGATGGAGAGATCCTCGACTTCAAGAACAGGAGTCGTGCCCGATCTCTCTCCAGCCGGGTGGCCCATCGTATCCTCCGCCGGCCCTTCTACTGATAGCGCATCGACTCTTCCCGGAGCCCGTCGGCAAAAAGGTTCAGTCCCACTACAATCGAGGCGATGGCGACCGAAGGCCAGAGAGCAGCCCAGGGGCTTCCCGCAAGGATGAACTCCCGGCCCTTGGCAACCATACTCCCCCAGTCAGGTGAGGGGGGCGGAAGGCCGAGGCCCAAGAAACCGAGTGTTCCCATAGCGAATATGGCATAACCCACCCTGAGCATGGCATCGATGATGATGGGACCGCGTGCGTTGGGCAGGATCTCAACGAACATGATGTACCAGGCGCTCTCCCCCCGTGTCTCTGCCGCCCCTATATACTCCCTCGTACGGATATCCAGGGTCAGGCTCCGAACGAGCCTGGCAATGCCTGGAGTCCCCCCGATGGCAATAGCAATTACCACATTGACGGCGGATGCTCCAATCGCCGCGACGATGATCAGATAAAGGAGGATGACGGGTATCGACATCATTGCATCGAGAAGCCGCATGACGATCTCGTCTATCCATCCCCCGTGGTATCCTGCACATAGGCCGAGAGTCGCGCCGATCACGAGGGAGACGAAGACCCCCCAGAGGGCCGTTCCCCCTGGAATCCAGGTTCCTTCCGCAACCGGCAGAACCACCAGGACCACCCGCGCACCGTAGATCAGGCGCGACCATAGGTCTCTTCCCAGTTCATCGGTACCCAGAGGATGGGCCCTGGACGGCCCCTGATTGGGAGCCTTCCAGTCCTGGTACGTTGGTGTATAGGGCGTCAGTACCGGTGCGAAAACGGCCACGAATACCCAGAAGACAACGATGAGAAGGCCTATCGTCGCGGTCTTGGAGCCGAGTATAACGGACAGACCCTCCCACAGCCGCCTGAGACCGGTTGGTCGGGCAGAGGCGACGGCTGGAGGGGTATCTCTCAAGACATCCATAGGGTCCTATCGTCTACTCATAGCGGATACGGGGATTCAGGAAGGTATAGATTATGTCTGCAATCAACTGCGTAGCCACCGCTACGGTCACCAGGATCATGGCACCGGCCTCCAGGGCGTTGATGTCCTTGTAAAGGGCGGAATCAAGGAGGTACTTGCCCAGTCCGGGATAGCCGAAGACCACCTCAACAATGACGATCCCTCCGAGAAGCCAGTTGACGTGCAGCATTATGACCGTAATCGGAGCCAACAGGGCATTGGGCACAGCGTGCCTCAGAACAACCCTCCAGTAAGGAAGCCCTTTCAAGAAGGCGGTCCGGATATACGGAGCCTTCATCGCCTCGACCATGCTGGCCCGGGTGATGCGGAGCACGTAGCCGAGCTCGATGAGCGTAAGAGTGGTTACCGGAAGAATCAGCATGTCGGGTCTTTCCCATGGGGATTTTTCTCCGAAGACCGTTGCGCCGGGGACGAGTTTCAGGGAAACGGCCATGATGAGAATGAGAAAGATTCCAGTGGCGAACTCCGGTGTCACGGAGAACATCATTCCGCCGATAGAGAGGACCCGGTCCCTCACACTGCCCTCTTTCAGCCCAGCCGCCAGTCCGAGGCTCAAGGCGAGAGGCATGACTATGACAAAGGCGATGCCGGCAAGAACCAGGGAATTTCGCAGCCGGAGAAAGATGCTCTTGGACACAGGCCTCCCGGTTCTCAGAGAGATACCCGGGTCTCCACGGATCAGGCCCTTCTTAAGAGGAATGTACTCGGCCGGGGCGCCGGTACTCTCCATCCATCCGGTGCCCATGACAAAGGTCCAGCGTTTTTTCCCGGTTCCCCGGATCCAACGGACGGCTGTGTTGTGCGTGTCGACCCCCCAAAAAGAGCCCACCCCCTTTTCGTCCGTCTTCCATCGGTCATTGTCGACCGACTCGGAAAGGGTGCCGTCCGAGGCCCTTCTGATAGCAATCAAGTTGTCGCCCTCGAGTCTCCAACGGAGCAGAGTACCGTCTTCCCCCACAGCCCACCACTCGTCGAACCCCTTATCCGACGTGATCCTTCTCAAAGGCATCCCGATGCGCCGTTCTGCGGCCCATTCACTGCCGACGAGCCAGTGCCAGTACCGTACCCAGGCAGGTTTGTCGAGGCCGGTCTGAGCCAGAAAGGAGGCTTCCTGCTCGGGGGTGATGAAAGCTCCCAAGACGTTCCGCGCCACATTACCGGGAGAGGCTTCGGTGATCAGGAAGACTGCCACCGAGACGAGGATCATTGTGAGCAGGAGGAGAAAGAAGCGTCTTGCGATAAACTTCAACATGGGAGTGACATATCCATATCATGAGAGGTCTGGTCTGTCAATCCGGTCAAATCCCCGGGAGTTCCCTCCCTTTTGGCAGACCCTTGTTCCAGACCGACGTTGCGGAAGCGGTGGTTACCAGTCGAGGTTGAGCGGGAAGGGGAAAGGTCGTGTTCGTGATTCGTGTTCCTGGGGAAGGGGCAGGAACTGCCCACCCGCCAAACTCGAGACGGTCACCGCGTCAGCTCAGGAGCGAGGGAACAAGAGATTTCCACTTGAGAATCAAGAAATATGGTTAGAAATCAAGACACTCTAGGACATGTCCTCCGACAAATGGGCAAACTCCTCGGTCTTTTTTTCATTGACAGAGACCATGGTTCATTATATATTCAACCGGTAGAAGTGCCGGGATAGCTCAGTCGGTAGAGCAGGGGACTGAAAATCCCCGTGTCGGTGGTTCGATTCCGCCTCCCGGCACGTTTTTTTGACGGTCTGGCCGGCTCTCGGATCGGTTGGACCTTACAAAGGAGCAGGCTCTTGTCTGCACAAGGCTGTGTACGTGTCCGCACCCGGAGTTTCACGGCCTGATGTGTTCACCATGAGCGCTGACAGCCCTGCGTTTTCCTGCCAGACGTACAGGTGGCACCGAACGGAGAGGTTTCAGGAAGGGGACTTCAAGAGTCCGTTGATAAGCCCGAGGACCTCCGTTCCCCCCCAGTCACGCGGCCCCAAGGCCGCTCCGATGATATAGCCCTTACTGTCTATGAGATAGGTGGTGGGGATAGACCTGACGGCGTAAGCGATCCCCACGGCTCCATCAGTATCGAGGAGCACCAGGAAGTTCAAGCCTTCCTTGTCCCTGAACGATCTTACGCGCTCGCTGCTCTCCCTGAGATCGACGGCCAGCAGGACAAAGTCCTCCTCTTTGAGCCGGTCCTGGAGCTTCTTCATCGATGGGATCTCCGCCCGGCACGGCGGGCACCAACTGGCCCAAAAGTTCAAAAGAACGAGTTTCCCCCTGAAATCCCTGAGGCTGACGGCAGTGCCGTCCAGATCCTGAAGGGTAAAATCAGGAGCCCGGATCTTTTCGTCAAAGGCTATGATGCCGAGCTGCTCCATGGAAGCACTATCCCCCCGGCCCTGATCCGAGAGGAAGAAGAACAATAGAGCAAAGCAAGCGAGAAGAAAAGCGCCAGCAGCCCATTTCCTATGGTTTTTCATCTCCTGTCCAAGCCTCCATCTTTGCCTGTATTCTACAACCGACTCACGGGTAATTTAACCCTTTTTCGGCACCCTTGTTCAATACCCCCGGCCTCCTTTTTTGGCCTCCCCCCTGGCCGGCCCCTTCAGGGTCAACTACGGCGATCTCATCCCCGAATTCTTTGAAGCCATGGGAAAGGCCGTCTCGTTGGCCCACGGAAAGACGGAGCCAACACGGACTTACCCCGATCGCGGTCTGGCAACGATCAACTTCACGATGTCTGAGAAGAGGTTTTCCTCTCTAAGGATCTCGAGTCCCGCCCTCTCTACATTGGCAGTTGTGTTTCTGTTGATGTTCACCCCGACCAGCCGCAGCGTCACAGGATTGAGCATATCGAAGAATCGTGCCAAAATCTTGTTCCCGGGCCTTACATGTTCCAAGAGGATGATCCTGCCCCGCTGCTTGCATACTCTGCCCACTTCGCTGAGCCCTCTCACAGGATGGGCCACAGAACAGAAGACAAAAGTCGCGACAACCGTGTCGAAGAATCGGTCCCCGAAGGAGAGATTCTCCACATCCATGTCCCTGAGGTCTACCTTGCAAAGTATCTTGTCCGCTTTCCGGCGGGCCCTTTTCAGCATACCCGGGCTGAAGTCGACAGCGGTGATCGACTTGCCCGTAGGATAGAAGCCCAGGTTCTTTCCTGTTCCCACTCCGACCTCGAGAACCCTGTTTCCATCTATTGCATCAAAAGCGCGCCTCCTCCACCTCCAGAGAGCCGCTCTTTCCACCACGGCCTCCATGAGGTCATAGAAACGGGAGATCCGGTCGTATCGGGCTCTTATCGTTTCGGTCGCATCTGAATCCAAGATGGCACCATGGGAGCGGATAGACGGTTTTGATGGGTGACTGATCCAGAGTATATCAGAACCGGAACAGGAAAATCCAAGAATGGATTTTGTTTTGATGCCGCGGGAGATCGGTTATGTCCCGGGCGATCCCGGGGCCTCGACAGGGCAGCATGGCTCACCCGAAACGGAGCCGCCTAAAGTTTAGTTGCAAAGATCCGATTGGTATATCGTGGAGAGATCGAAGGAGGCGTTTTCCTCGATCAGCACGGCTTCGGGGAAGCCCGGGACGGAGAGCCGTTCCTCAAGGAAGAGGCGAGGCGCCGAGAGTAGAGCTCTGATCGTCGATGACGATAACGGGATCCGCCAGCTCCTCAAGGAGACGGTGGAGCTCTTCGGGTTTGCCTGTAGTACGGCCAGCAGTGGTCAGCAGGCTCTTCACTTACTGCGAAAACATGCCTTTGATCTCATGATCACGGATATAAAGATGCCGGGGATGAACGGGATGGATCTCCTCAGGGCCGCCAAGGCGGGTTCCCCCGGGCTCGATGTCATCATGATGACGGGATTCAGCTCGGAATACAGCTTCAGCGACGTGGTTATTGCAGGAGCGAGTGACATAATCCCCAAACCGATCAATCTGGAAGAAGTCGAGGCAAAGATCAACCGTGTGGTCAGGGAGAGAAGGCTTCGCGAGGAGTTGAACGAGAAGAATCTCGAGCTTCAGCGGTACCTCGACGATCTGCAGAGGACAAAGGACCGGCTCGAGGAACAAGCCCACGAACTGCTCGTGGCCCTTGTTGAGATTGAGACGGCCAAGGATGTCATCGAGAAACAGAACCAGAAGATTCTCAAGGCGAACTGGGAGTTGGAAAAGGCGGACAAGATGAAGAGCGCCTTTCTCGCCACTGTCTCCCATGAGCTGCGGACGCCCCTCAACGCTATCATCGGTTTCCTCGGGCTTGTTCTGGACGATCTGTGTGAAAGCAGAGAAGAGGAGAAGGGACTTCTCCGGGATGCTCTCAACAGTTCGAAGAACCTTCTGTTTCTGATCAACGGCATGCTCGACCTTGCAAAGATTGAAGCGGGCAAGGTGGACAGCTTCTTTGAGAAACTCAGCCTCAAAGAGATTCTAGAAGAGGTGACAAGCCTCCTCTCCATTGAAGCCCGGCAGAAGAACCTCTACTTCAGATTCAGATCCGAGGATGTGCCTCCCGTATATGCCGACAGGGGGAAAGTGTGGCAGGTGTTGAATAATCTCCTAGGCAATGCCATCAAATTCACGGAACACGGCGGCATCGAGGTCATGGTCCGCCGGCAGGGGGAGGATTTTGTCGAGATCGAGGTGAAAGACACGGGCATCGGGGTCCCAGTGGAACATCAGGAGCACATTTTTGAAAGGTTTGTCCAGGCAGACAAAAACCATAGGAGAAGACGGATGGGGACCGGCCTCGGCCTGGTGATCAGCAAGAACCTCGTCGAGATGATGGGAGGAAAGATCCGCCTTGAGAGCGGAGGGGAAGGGAAGGGAAGCCAAGTCTTTTTTACACTTCCCGTATACAAGGACCAGGCCGCCTCTGAACTGCGTGATCATCAGGGAACAGCGGGCTCAGAGGGTTCTCCACCTGGGGACTGATGCAAGGAGTGTGGCATGGCAAAGAAGATCATGGTGGTTGAAGACGATCCGATGAATGCGAAGTTCTTTGAGCTCACCCTGAAGAGGAGGGGGAAATTCGACGTAATCGTTACAGAAGACGTGGATCAGATTCTCTCTCTCATTAGGAACGGTGAAATTGATATGATCGTCATGGACGTCTCCCTCTGCAACAGCTTTTACAAAGGAGAACGGGTTGACGGGATCACTCTTTCCCGGCTTATCAAACAGAACCAATCGTCCAGGGATGTTCCGATTCTCCTTGCGACAGCCCATGCCATGAAGGGGGAACAGGAGGAGTTTCTCCAGGAATCCGGGGCTGATGGATACGTGTCCAAACCCGTGATCGATCCTGATCGATTCATCACCAAGGTCAACGACCTCATCGGCTGAGAAGGAGGATGGAGATGGACAAGGATCTTGCAAGTCCAAAGGGTTTCTTCAGTCAAAACTCCGTGGCAGAAGAAGTCCTCGAGTTACGGTCTCTCTACCTGGAGTATCTCAGGGGAGAAGTCGACACACTCCGATCCCTGGTCGCCCGTAGAGACCTGGAGGGGATAAGGGAATTGGGGCACAGACTCAAGGGGAGCGGGGGTTCCTACGGATTCCATGGCATTTCCGATCTGGGTGAGGCAATCCAGTGTCTGCCGGATTCGGCCGAGTGGGAGAAAGTGGAGGTTCTTTTTCACCGCCTGGAAGAGATGTACGAAGACATTGCCGCTTGAGCCGTTCCGGCTTTGCCAGCCGCGGTTTTGCCGTAACACCCGCCGGGCAAAGGAGCACCTCAGGTGTTGGTGGAAGGGGGTGGAATCGACTTCCTGATCACCGCGAAGAGATCATCACACCGGAAGGGCTTGGGAATGACCTGAGAAACGTAACCCTCATCGAGGATCTTCCGGGCAAAGGGACTTCCCGGATTTGCAGTGATGAGGATGATGTTGGCACCTGGATCGTATTTCTTGATCGCCTTGCTCGAGTCATACCCGTTCATCACAGGCATTTCGAGGTCCATGAAGACGACCTGAGGCCTCGTCTGTTTGTACTTTTCCACACCTTCGTAGCCGTTGTTTGCTATCTGGATGTTCCGGTATCCTTCAAACTCAAGCAGATCCGCCAGGAGCCTGGAGAGACGATTCTCATCCTCGATAACGAGAATTCCTTCTTCTTTCACCTCTTCCCTCAATCTGCCTTGTTTAATATCAATTCTATTCGGGTCTCGTGGAATTGTCAAGGGAAAAATACAATATAATGTGCTAGATTTCGAGATAGACACAATATGTAGTACAAATGTGGAAAAACTAAAGTGGCTGTGTGGTCGGACAATTAGCGGTGGTATCCACCAGTACTCAACATAGAACTCCACAAAAACCCGGGATTCTATCCGGTCCCAGATCCTACCTACGGGGGAGGAAACTCCGGGGTATCTGGCTGAGGAGAACCCTCCCGGTGTAAAGGCCGCAGCCGAGGATATGGTCCCCATGGCACAGAACCACGTAGCCTGGCTCGATGGAGAGGTTCGTGTATACTCCGTGACCTTTGAGCAGTCGAGCCAATTGGTGTTTGTCACATTGGACCACATTCCTGGTCGCGTTTTTCCCGAATGTCTGGAGAGCGGTTGTGGTGGGCTTGAGGAAGTTCTTTATCCTGCGGAGCACGGGAATACCGGCAGTGTGGATCCTGAGTTTACCGAGGTTGAAGGCATGGGGAGAAAGGGTGAGGAGCCAGTAAGCCTGGGGACGCTCGAGAAGCATAAAGCCCTCGAAAGCGCCCAGGACTATACCGAAACGTTCCTGGAAGTAGTTTAGCACCTCACTCCGGCGAGGCTCGCCGACGAATCTTGGCCAAGAAGAATCCCACAGAGTCGAGCAGGTGGGGGTAGATACGCCAGCACCGTTCCATTTCTCCGTCAAAACTTCTCCCTTCCCACTGGAGCAACCCCGGAGCTCGCCGAGCGGAGAGGGCGATGGGTTCGATCTTGGCGGGTCGTTGGTGGAGTAAATGCTGAACGACCGCCTCGTTCTCTTCAGGGTTATAGGTACAGGTCGAATAGAGAAGCGTCCCGTCCTCGGCCAGGAGGTCGAAGGCCCGAATGATCAGATCACGCTGGATTCTTGGGAGGAATTTCCCTAGCCTTGTTCTAGCGGGCCGGTCGGGGGATACCACCAACCGAAGGGTGCCCTCGCCGCTGCACGGGGCGTCGACCAGCACCCGGTCGAATCTCCACCGTTTCGGAAAGCTCTGCCCGGGGTAGAGGGTTGTCACCACATTGGTCGCTCCCATTCTTCTGATATTGTGCTCGAGCACCCGGAGCCTTCCGGCTTTGTTGTCATTGGCCACGATCAGACCCTGGTTTCTCATCACCTGGGCCATGTGAGTGGTCTTTGAGCCCGGGGCCGCACATAGATCACAGACGAGTTCACCCGGCTTTGGGTCGAGGGCCATCACGGCCATGGCCGAGGTAAGTGCCTGGGGGAAGAAGTAACCGAGCGCAGCCTCGATAGTCTCCCCGGGGCGTGTCAGCCCCTCGACCTGGAGCAGGTATTCGGCAAGGGGAGAGGATCTTACCCGATAACCCTGACTTCGCAGGAGTTCGGTCAGAATAGAAGGCTTGATCCGGAGGGTATTGGTCCTGAGAGACTGAGGCAATGGCAGTCGCAGGGTCTCACAGAATCGGTCGAAGTCCGGAATGAAGGATCGATACTCCTGGAAGGCCTCCGGTCTGGTCGAATCCATTGGACCACCCCTCAGCCGGACTGACTCGAGCTACACGCGGACCTTCACGAGAGGCCGACAGGCCTCTTAGTCAGAACTCGATCTGCTGACCAGAGCAACTCGGATGGCGTGAGAAGACTATCCCTCTAAGATAAGCATGCCCGCCCTTTCGGGGGGGGACCCCTAGGCTTTCTCAGCGGATACAGAGGCACTCCCCGCCTTCCAGACACATCGGGGCCGAAACCTCTCTCGAATTTGAACCTAGACCCAGAACCTCGGGGCCGGCAACAAGCCGGCCCTCCAAGAGGAACGGCAAGAATGAGGTCCTATTTGACCGCCTGTTTCAGAGCAGTACCGGCCTTGAATTTCGCCGTCTTGGTCGCGGGAATCCTGATGGTCTGGCCGGTCCTCGGGTTTCTCCCCGTCCTGGCCTTGCGTTTGGCGACGCTAAACGTACCGAAACCCGTGAGAGAGATCCTGCCGCCCTTTTTCAACTCCTTGGTTATATTGTCGGTTATGGAGTCGATGGCCTTGGCCGCTGCAACCTTCGTGATCTTGGCCTCCTTGGCGACTACTGCGATGAGTTGCTCCTTTGTCATACTTGCCCCTCCTTCGCTTGATGGGATAGATCCTTTTCTAATCCTCTTATAACAGCAGATTGCCTTTAATTCAACAAAAAAATGAAGGTCGGGTCAAAAATTCTGCTTCAGGAGAGATAGAAAATCGCCACGGGGGTAACTGAGAGGGGAAAGCTCAGCCCGCGAGAGAGTGATTGGGCCGGGCAAGACATATGTCTTGTTCGATGAATCCCGGGCTTCACGTCAAATGGGATCTTGAGAGCTCCTTGCCGGGTTTGAAGCCTCCGGGTTGTCATGCCAGTCGACACCCTCCACGTTGAATATCTCCTCACTGATTCTCGAGACAAGGTGTTCCAGATCCCCCACTGAGAGACCGAGGAGATTCCAGGCCTCCCTGTTCACCTCCGGAACCCACGGGTCTCCGCCGAAGCCGAAACCCTTGGCCCGGATCAGGATATCGGCCAGGTGGACGATGGCCGTTTGAATCCTGGCCTCCTTTGCCAGGGAGGGTGTATGATGGTAGACGATGGGTTCTGTTAGGTTCGGTGGGAAGTTCCATTCGTCTGCCAGCCACATTCCAATGCGGCTGTGGTCGAAACCCAAGACCTCCCTTTCCACCTCTGCTATGGAAAGGGTCGTGTGCTCGATCCGCCTGCGTATCTCCTCATATGTTTCCGGCATCTTTGCGGGGACAACCACCTTTCCTATATCGTGAAGAAGTCCGGCAACCGACACCTCTTCGGGCTCTTGAAAGTAGAGTGCCCTCGCCAGCACCCCCGACGCGATGGCCGTCCCCAGAGAGTGCTCCCACAAGCCGACGATCGCCCTGTCCATCAATTCGAAGACAGAGGCACTTAGGACTACCCCCTGTACCACGTTGAATCCGAGAAGGACCACTGCACTGGTGACAGACGAAACCCTTTCGCCGAGCCCATAGAAGGCCGAGTTCACCAGGCGTAGCACCTTGGCGCTGAGGGCATAGTCCTGGCCGATGGTCTTGCCGATCTTCTCAGCGGAAATCCTCTCGCTCCTCACCATTTCGCTTATTTTTCTGACAACAGGCGGGAGAGTTGGGAGGCTCCTGATGCTCCGGACTCTTCGCTGCACTGCCGCGCTCTTTTCTTTCGGGGACTTCCTCAAACTACTCGTCTTCTCCTTCGGCCCAGAAGCGGAGGTCCCTGAGGAAGATCTCTTTTATCTGGCGCATCAGCGGGTTTGATTGGGTGGGCCGGAAGCGCTCTTCCAGCTCCCTCTCCAGGGTAGCGAGGGGCTTGTCTTCCCCGCCCTCTCGTTTCAAGGGATGGCCATGGACGATGATCTGGCGAATCCCCAAGTTGCTCAGCCGCTGGATGAGAGACTGGGTGAGGACCGTTCCTTCCCTGACAAGGGTAACGCCGCTGTCATTGACCACTGGTTTTGCCAGTTTCATCTCTTCGCTGGCCCGTTCCAAGGGGATTCGCTGCATGATTGCACCTGTCGAAGAACCGAGATCGCCACCTATAGCCTATATCGGCTCTCTTGCTCCGATCCTTTAGAACCCGGGGATTCCCGTGGAAGCCTCCTCCTCTTCGAAAGGGGTCTTCTCGGGTCAGAACCTGAACCTGGAGGATGGTTCTCTCTGCAACTGGTCAGACGAAGTACGGGGGGGGTGGTTTCATGGAAGCCAGGAGGCTGCAAAGCCTGGATTTCTGCTCCTCGTCCATTCGGGTGAACTCGATACCGTATTGATATTCTATGGCATCGCTCGTTTCCAAAATGTCCTTCCACACGATCCTACCCTGGAAGTTCAGTGCGGTGAACTGGAGCTCATGAGTGTAGAATATCTCGAGATCCAGCCGGGTCCCTACCCTCATACGGTCGAAAAAACATCCGAGAAGCCCGCCTTCGCTGAGATTGACCGCTATACCGGTGAGGACCTCGCTGCGGCCTTCCAGCAGGTACGAAATCGGGTAATCGACTCGAAAGCGGCCGAACCTTCTCCGCTCGGGCACTGATCCTGTGGCCTTCACAAGCGATCCCGCCTCGCCAATCGGTCCTTGATCAAAGCTATTCATACCCGTTTCCCCTGGGATTGTCAACAGAATCGGAGCTCGTGTTCCCCTGCTAAGGAGAGAAAAGACTGTAAAGTCAACTACTTGTAAGAATCCTTGTTGGAATAGAGAGGAAACTCCAGAATCGGAGTGGAGTTTGGTGAGATCTGAGAAGGTCCCTATCGCTGAGCGAGATCGAGCAAGGAGTCCCCTCTTTGGGGATCGATCGTTTTATGGAAACGATTCTACATGAGATTTATGGGATCCACGTCCACTTCAAGGCGAATCCCTGGGGTCTCTTTTTCCATCCTAGCCAACACTTCGGCGAGGAAGCGGTGGAGGCTTTCCGGGCGGCTGCTCTTGGCCAGGAGCTGCCACCGGTACCTGCCCTTGACCCTGGCAAGAGGAGCGGCGCAGGGGCCTAGAAGCTCGATGTGGTCCCTGTAGACACCTTTTCTTCTTTTTGTTTCAGCGCCGACAATGGCCAGGCGTTTGGCAAATGCCTCGGTCCTGTCCTCACGGTTTCCAGAGATCCTCAGATTGACGAGACGGGAGAAGGGAGGATAGCCAAGTTCCTCCCGGTAGGCGATCTCTTCCTGATAGAAGCCGAGAAAATCGTGTTCCTTTGCCCTCTGTATACTGTAGTGGTCGGGATTGTAGGTCTGGATAATGACCCTTCCGGCCTGGTCACCCCTCCCGGCTCGCCCGGCTGCCTGGGTGAGCAACTGGAAGGTTCTCTCCGTGGCCCTGAAATCCGGGAAATTGAGAATCGTGTCGGCGCAGATGACTCCCACCAGGGTGATGCTGGGAAAGTCATGCCCCTTTACGATCATCTGTGTTCCGATGAGAACGTCTATCTTGCGGCGCTCCATGGCCCGGACGATCGTCCAGTGGGCGCCTTTCCGTGCAGTGGTGTCCCGGTCCATCCGGGCGACCCTGGCCGACGGCATGAGTTTGCGGATCTCATCCTCCACTCTTTGCGTTCCGATACCCAGGGGGTGGAGGTTGTAGCTCTCGCAATGGGGACATCTGAGGGGAACCGGTGCGGTGTGGCCACAGTGATGGCATTGGAGGAGGCGGCCGGGGGCATGAAAGGTCAGGGTAACGCTGCAATTGGGGCAGTGAAAGGTCCACCCGCAGTCTGTACAGAGAATAAAGTTGGCAAATCCTCGGCGATTGAGAAAGAGAAGGCTCTGCTGGCCACGGTCTGCATTGGCCAGGAGGGCCTCCTTCAGACTCTGTGAGAAGACCGACCGCCTTCCCCTGTCTCTTTCTGCTCGCATGTCCACTATCTCCACGGCGGGGAGCACCCTTGACTCGATTCTCCGGGGAAGGCGGAGGTATTGGAATTTCCCTATCTGAAGGGTGTTGAAGAACGACTCCATCGATGGGGTAGCCGAACCGAGAACAAGGACGGCCTTGTCCATCTTGGCCCTCACCACCGCGAGGTCTCTTGCGTTGTATTTGAGTTTCTCTTCCTGTTTGAAACTCGTCTCATGCTCCTCGTCCACGATTATGATGCCGGGTTTCTTGAAAGGGGCAAAAATCGCAGACCGGGCACCGATCACGATGCGGACCTCGTGTCTCACTATGCGCCGCCACTGGTCGTACCGTTCGGCGGGGGATAGACCGCTGTGGAGGACGGCGATAACCCTTCCGAAGCGTGTCTTGAATCTGGAGATAAGCTGGGGCGTCAACGAGATCTCCGGCACCAGCACAATCGCCTCTCTCCCCCTTTTCATGACCTGCTTGATCGCCCTGAGGTAGACCTCGGTCTTGCCGCTTCCCGTGATGCCGTGCAGCAGATAGGGGTGATAGCCTCCTGCCTCGATGGATCTCTCGATCTCGGCGAGGGCGACTTGCTGATCCTCGGTCAGCTCCGGCTCTTTCTCGGTTCCGAAACCCTCGTTCAGGAAGGGTTCCCTGTACCTCTCCTCAAAATCGACGCTCAACCACCCCTTTTCCACCAGGCGCCGGAGGTAGGGAGCCACCCTTGAGAATCGTCTCGTCACGTCGCTGCGGGACACCCGTGTGCGGCTCTTGATGAACTCGAGGATCTCAGACTCCTTTGGGGTTGGACCGGGTCTTTTCACCTGCTTGTCTTCCTCCTGGAAGGCGAAAACAGCCTCTTGTTTTGCCCTGGTCCGCTCCTTCTTGAGCCTGACCTGCTCGGTAAGGAAACCGTTCTTCTTCAAGGCGAAGATGCGGGAGTGGATGTTCCGGATCTTCAGGCGACGGGAGAGGAGGGGCAGGTTCAACTCCTTCCTCTCCCGACATGCTTCAAGGAGAAGCCGATCGCCGCCGCCGGGCTGGAGCTGGGCGAGGTGGGCCTCGCCCCTGGGTGTTATCTCGAGGATTCGACACGACTCAACCGTCAGCCCCGGAGGGAGTCCGGTTTTGATCACCTCGCCGAGAGGGTAGAAGTAGTATCTCGAGATCCATCTGAAAAGGCCCAGCATGTTTTCATCGAAAAGGGGGATCTCATCGAGCACGTCGATGATCTCTCTCACCTTGTCCGGATCGAGGCTGTCGGGAAGAGGGGTTGGAAAATCGATGACATAGCCTGTGACCTTCCGCCTGTGAAAGGGGATCAGGACTCGCTTGCCTAACTCCACCTGTCCTTCCAGGCCCTTGGGGACCCGATAGGTGAAGGTCTTCCACAGGGGGAGGCTCACGGCTACTTCGGCGAATCCCTGGTCGTTCAACTCGTCTTCTCCCGATTACCCCGACGGTCCGAGCGATCGGACCTTTGGACCTCGGCTCCTCCAATCACCTTTATCCCATCTTCCATCCCTTGTCAAAACGATAGTCCACAGCCTCCGCGGCCCCTTTCAAAATGGGGAAAGAACGGTTTCGCCCTGGCTTCCGGGGTGGGAGCGATTGTCCCCTTCTCGGGTCCACGGGGCGGGAGAGAACTGACGGATCAGCAGGACCAAGCAGTGCGGATTCGCAGATATGGGGGTTTGCAATCGTCACGTCTGCGGGATTATGATACAACAAATGCACGGAACCGAGAACTCGATCACAGAGATTCAAACCAACTGCGTGGTTGTCTCCACACGGGCCCTCGGGGATATTCTGGTGGGATGCCCCCCCGAAATCACCAAGTGGTTCATCGCCCGCAAAAGGCGCATACCTTCGGTTATAGTTCTGCCAAAGCACTTCATAGTCGATCATAGACTGAATGTCGAGCCCGAGTTTCCGGTCTACGGTAGTTTTTTCATCGAAAAGAGAAAGGCCACCATCGTCGGCACGACAGAGCAACTCCGGCGCATAAGGACGGTTCTTCGCGAGTCCTTCTCAGGACCGAGGGGTGTTGATGGGGGGAGGCGGGAGAGAGAATTCCTCAATGTCAGGAAGGAAGGCAACAGGGGCCTGGAACTCGAAGACCTCGTTACGCTGGTCCCCTTCAGCCGTAACAGGAGAGAGGTGGATATCAAAGGGGTCACGATCAGAGTTGCACGGCGGGGCTCTTATCAGTTCTGGGAAAAGGGGATTCTTCTGGGGGAGGTGGACACAGGGGTTTTCACACCGCCGGTCCAGCCGCCCGGTCTTTTCGGCCCGGATCCCCTGGAGCCCCCTCGGTTTGGCGTGACCTTCCTGGGCACAGGCAGCGGTTTCACCCCCCACCGCCGGACCACGAGTTTTGTTCTCTGGATCGATGGGGAGGGTATTATCGTCGATCCACTGGCAGATCCCTGGGCCGAGTTGGCCAAGCTGGGCATAGACGACGGCGATGTTTCCTCTGTTTTCCTAACCCACTGCCATGCCGACCACGACGCGGGAATGATCAGCGCTGTCCTCCACCGGAGAAGGATACGGGTCATCACCTCCCGCCTTGTCTTCGGGAGTTTCCTCCGTAAGGCGAGAGCAGTGACAGGATGCGACATGGGGCGGTATACCGACTTTGTAGAGCTCGATCCGGGAGGCATCTATAGGGCGGGTCACGCCTTGCTTGTAGCTTCTTCGGCCCTCCACTCGATCCCTACGGTACGTTTTGAGGCCGTTTTCGGCGAGGGGAAGTCGAAAAGGGAGAAGAGGATCGCCTATTCAGCCGATACATGCCTCGACCGTGAAAGAATCGAAAAGATGTATCAAATGGGCATAATCGACCGGAAGAGGCGGCGAGAGCTTCTCCATTTCGGGTTCAACGCGGACCTGTTGATTCACGAGGCCGGTCGAGAGGCGATCCACACCTCGCCGCAGGCGCTGTTTCGCCTTCCAGAAGGTCTTAGAAGACGACTCATTGTGGTTCATACCGAGGACCACTCTGGAGATCTGGAGGGGTTGAGGGTGGCCCGAGAGGGGGAGACCGTCGTAGTGGTCCCCTCACATCCGACATTTCGGGACCGGGCGAGACTCATGGGTTCGAACTGCCTGCTCGAAGGGTTCGCCCCTGAGATCCTCCTCCGCACGGCAGAACGATCGGCCTCCGTCGAATTCACGGCCGGAGAAGAAATCCTGGGCGAGGGTGAGGAGGCAGGGGGATTCTACTTGATTCTACGTGGAAAGGCGGGAGTCATGGTGGGCGGTCGCCTTGAGTTCCTGCTGGGCAGAGGGGACTGTTTCGGTGAGGCTTCCCTTCTGGAGGGGGCGCCCTCTGATGTTACCGTCCGGGCCCTGTCAAACGGCTTGGCCCTGAGGATCGATAGGGAGGAATTCCTCGGACTGTTGGACGACAAGCTCTCGGTGAAAAGGCGGATACGGAGGATACTCAGCACGAAACCCACTCTCTCAAGGCTTGCCTTTTTCCAGGGGCTTTCCGGAGATCAGGTGTCCAGGCTGGCGACTGCTGTCACGAGATACAGGGGATACAAGGGGGAGCGGGTGTTGGAGCAGGGGGGCAAAGGGGATGCCTTCTTTGTCCTTGTGTCGGGAAGGGCTGCAGTCCGGGTTGGAGACACGGAAGGCCGTGAAAGGGTTGTCGCGGAGCTCGATGGTGGTGACGTGTTTGGGGAGATAGCCCTGTTGAAGAGTATCCCGCGGACCGCAACGGTTGAGATCACTTCGGATCGGGCAGAGCTTCTCCGGCTGGAGGAAAGGGATTTCCAAGTCTTGACCGCATCGATTCCCAGGCTCGGTTTTCAACTGGACCGGATCTGCTCGGAACGCCTGAAAAAGCTTGCCAGAATGGGGAAGCCCATAAGCGGCGCCGGGGCACGGAAGGGCAAGCCCTGAAGTACTACCGCACCCATTCGGTTCTCATGATTCTGCCGTTCTTATCGTAGTAGTTCACCCGCCCCTCTCCTGTCGCCGGGTCGATCGTGTGGAACCAGTCGATGCTTTTCCCTGCCGAGGTCTCTTGAAGCCATTTTAGCTCGTACCGGATGTAGTTCGGGTGTAGGCCGTTTACCTTTCCGATGGCGAGGTTCACGAGTTTGCCCCAAAGGATCCTTTGGTTGCGGGGATCCTCATACCACTTGGTGATCTGGTCGACGGTCTTCCTCAGGGTTTCCCCTTCCAGGGCACGGGCATAGTAGAGGGCCTGCATACGGAGCTTTGATTGGAGTTGGTTCTTGTCGATCCGTGAACCAGGGTCGAACCGGGCATAGGGGAGGATCCCCTGAAGCAGGTCGAGACCCAATCTGTTTCCCTCGATGTATCCCCGCACAAAGCCGTCCAGATAGCTTCTGCCCGCGGCGGTCTTAGCATTGTCCGTCCACAGTGATCCACTGGTCTCACCCGCTGCGGCCAGTACCGGGCAGATAGTGACGGCAAGAAGAAGCAACCACACCGAAACAGCAGCTCTCATCGTGCAACCTCCCTGCTTTGCTCTTCGGCCCACGCAGCCCCTGCCCGCTGACGGAGAAGCCTTCTGCTCGGAATATCAAGTCCCCGTTTGCCGGGCCTTAACCCAGCATAGGGGCAAGGCTGTTGTGTTGATTGAAGTTTCTGCGTGCCAGTTCGAGGCTCGCGTTGGCGTAACAGTAGATGCAGCCATGGGGGCAGGTATCGTATGCGCCGATATCCGTGCTTTCCACACAGCGGCACCATTTTCGCTGGCCCTTGTCCTTTTCGACCTTCAAATCGAGCCCGAAGAGACGGTTTATCAAGTCGCCGTCGATACACCTCCCGGGCTGAATGCCGTACTCTTGCAGATCCAAAGGTTCGGCGCAGGTAGTTATCTCAAATCCGGACTGTCTGGCTATGGGTGCCAGAAGACCGGCAATCTCGCGGACATCGGCCGGCCTCTCGTGAAGATCGATCACTCGTACCCCTCTCTCCTTTTCCATTCTTTCCAGGGTCCTCTTCGTTTTGCGATAGATGTCCAGGAAGCTGATGACACAACGCTGGCTGAACCCCTCCAGAGCCCTGGCGATCTCCGTAAACTGTTTTTTGTGATACTCGAGACCGGTGAGGTTGCTGAGGATAATCGGGTCGTACCGCCAGATCACCCTGGCCGGGCCTATCCTTCTGCTAAGTCTCCTGAACCCGTCGACCTTCCGGGATCGGGGGGGAGCGGCTCTTTCAAAAGCCCTCGGATAGTGGACCAGGGTGTACTGGAAATAGTAACGATACCCAACAGCATCGAGCTCGTCCAGATAGGGGATCAAGGGTTCGGCGTTCCGTGTCCAGAAGACGATGGCATCGACCTCTGCCGGATTGAGGCTGACGCGGGTGATTGTGCCGGGGCGAAAGGGGTTCCGAACCAAGGCGAAACCGCTTCTCACACGGTTCATCAACCATGCGGTGTAGAAGGCAGGGATGTCGGTTCTCCTGCTTGCGCTCACAATCATCGTGGTTTGATCCGGAAAAGACAAAGTGGTAGTCTAGAGAATAGTCCACCGATGGGCAGAATTCAACAGGGGAGTGACCCGCGTCACTCCGGTTGGGGATCGGTTTGTCCTGCGGTCCCAAATCAGGGAGCTCTTATGGCCTTTATCCCCGCCTATCTCCGTCTCTATGAAGAGGGGGAGCTCAGGGTCAGGATTGAGGCTTTGAACAGGATTCTGGAATCCTGCACCCTCTGCCCCAGACAATGCCGGGTGAACCGGATCCGGGGCGAGAAGGGATACTGTCGGGCGGGGGGCGAGCTGATGGTCTCCAGTGTGTTCCCCCATTTCGGGGAGGAGCCCCCCCTGGTGGGCAGTCATGGCTCCGGTACGATTTTCCTGACCCATTGTAACCTCCGGTGTGTTTTTTGCCAGAACTACGAGATAAGTCATATGGGCCGGGGCGAGAAGATTACAACCGGCCAGATGGCCGGATACATGATCCGGCTGCAGGAGATGGGCTGTCACAATGTCAACTTCGTCACCCCGACCCACTACACGCCCCAGATTGTGGCGGCTCTGCCCGAGGCGATCGAATCGGGGCTTCGTATCCCCCTGGTCTACAACTGCGGGGGGTACGAATCGCTGGAAGTGATCAGGCTCCTGGACGGAGTGATCGACATCTACATGCCTGATGTGAAATTTTCGTCCTCGGAGGTGGCAGGGAGGCTTTGCAATGCCCCTGACTATCCAGAGGTCGTCCGTGCAGCTGTCAAGGAGATGCATCGCCAGGTGGGAGATCTGCGGATAGGACCCTCTGGGACAGCCGAGCGGGGCCTCCTCATCCGCCATCTTGTCATGCCCTCCGGCCAGGCCGGGACGGACGAGGTCATGCGGTTCATATCCCAGGAGCTTTCTCCCAATAGCTATGTGAACGTTATGTCCCAGTACAGGCCGGCTTACCGGGCATGGGAGTTTCCGGATGCGAGCCGTCCGGTCACGGTGGAGGAATTCCGTAAGGCCTTGGAAGCCGCGAGAAAGTACGGAATTTTTCGGGGGTTTGAATGAAGTCGGCGGACCAGATCCTCCGGGAAATCTCGGGTCTAAGGGTCGAGTTGGGCAAGCTGAAGGCAGGTTTCGAGGCCCTGCGGACCGAGCTCCTGCCTGCCGGATCTCTTCTCGGAGGTCGCTTGAGGAGCCGTGGTCTCAAGATTCATCGCGAGAATCCGGTGGAGACGGTTCTCATCCCTCCTGATCTCCCGCCGGAATTGACCGCCCAGTTCTACGAGAGGATGAAGAAGTACTCCTTCCGTCTTTTCCTCAGGGAACTGGTCAGGGTGCAGGGGCCCTTTCGTCCGGGTGATCTGACCGACTATTGTTCCAGCCGCGTGGCCGAGCAGTATACTCGATTCCTCAAGGCCACATCAACGGTGGAGCCCTTTGGAGGCGATGCCTACCGCCTGAATCGGATCGGGATTTCCAGCTTCGGACCTACCCTGGAGTGGTTTGTGGCTCAAATGTTCGAGCGAGAGTTCGCCTCTCCCGCCGCATTTGGGGTCCACTTCAGGGAGACCGATGTGGGGGGGGACTACGATGTGCTTGCAGCGTGGGAAGGTCGCCTGGTTTACGTGGAGGTCAAGTCCTCTCCTCCCAGGAGTATCGAGGATCCAGAGGTGAGCGCCTTCTTTCTCAGGCTTTGCGACCTGATTCCCGACGTGGCCTTCTTCTTTGACGATACACATCTCAGGATGAAGGACAAGGTGATCGAGCTTTTCCTCCGGGAGATGGAGGAGAGACCCGTAGACATACCCTTGAGCCATCCCCCTGAGAGGCTTTCAGATGAGATATACCACGTCGATCACTGGCTTTACATCCTTAACAGTAAGAGGGATATTCTGGGCAACTTCACCCTCTGCTTGAGGGACCATCTCAGGCAGAACAGAGGCCGCTTCTTGTCAACCCTTTAGGATCTTGAGTATGGTCTGGTGAATCTTTCGGGAGGCCTCGCGGTCGCCGAAGTTGCCGACCCTGATGCCGACGGTGGTGACGCCCAGCCCCTTGTCCTTGATCTTGACGACCACGGGTTTTCCGTCTCCCCGCTTTCCCGTGATCTTCCCCCCCAAGGCATCCCGTTGTTGGTCGGCTACTTCGACTTCCAACCGCTTCAGGGCGGCAAGAGAGGCCTTCCAGGTTTGATCGTAAGGGTAAGGATAGTCGGCCTTCAGTTCTCCCTTTATGTAGCTGTAAGATCCGATGCCAGCCCCCGCCCCCACACCGAGCATTACGGCCGTGGTACAGCCCGAAACAAAGAGAATCAGAAAGACCAGCCCAGCTAGAACCCGTATGCGCCTTTTCATCCGGCTCTCGTCACCTCCCGGAAAGAGTCTTGGGAAGTATCATACCAGAACTTTCTTGACATTGCACCATGGAAAATCGTAAGTGTGAAGTCAGGCAATGTGAATACGGGATCGGACTAAGAGGGAGGGATGAGATGAGGCGGTTCGGAACAGGGGTTGTGCTTTCCTTGCTGTCTCTCTGCCTGACGGGGTGTCCTGCCCTGATCGGCGCGGGGATGGCTGTCGGAACCTATCACATTATCCAGGGCGACCTTTCGAGGATGTACAGAGCGGGGTATGACAGAGCATGGCAGGCAGCGCTCCGGACTCTGGAAGACATGGAGATGAGGGTGGTGGACCAGACCAGGGGGGAGACCGAGGGCAAGATCGAGGCAAAGCGGTTCAACGGCGCTCCGGTAAGGGTGATCCTCAAGAGCAAGGCCCTGGATTTGACACAGATCCGAGTCCGTATCGGAGCAGTGGGAGACAGGGGCGAGGGAGAGATATTCCACGAAAGGTTGCGCAAGAACCTGTTCGACTGAATGACTGCAGAGACTGCGGCGACTTCGTGATGATCCGCCGGCCAGGGTCTGCCCTTGTTGAATTCGACCGAAAGATGGATCAACCGCTTCCAGAGAGAGTGTTCCGGATCAGGGTCAGCAGGTTCATCCCGAACTCGGGGAGCGGTACCGGGATGAAGGAGACGGCAAAGACCGCCACGGTGACTCCGGCTAGGATTTTCCGCCCTCTGTCGAGCTCGGTCTCATCGTCCTGGGGGGGTGGATGTCTGAAGCCGAAAAGCATGATCAGGGCAAGGGGGAAGAGCCAGGGGGGAAAGAAGAACAATCCAAGAACCCCGAAGCCTGCAGCGGCGAGGGTGAAAACAATCCGGCTTTTCCGGCCGAAAACCGCATAGGCGATATGGCCCCCGTCCAGTTGGCCTATGGGCATCAGGTTGAGGGCCGTAACAAAGAGACCCACCCAGCCGGCGTATGCGAGGGGGTGGAGTACCAGGTCTGCTCCCATTGGAATCTCACCGACGATTGCCTTCTCTAGAAACAGAAAGAGAAGGGAGTCTCCCAGCCTGAAGGAGAGCCCCTCCACGTGGACCGTCTGAGAGATATGGGAGAATTTGAGACCCACGGCGATAGCGGGCACGGTGAGGCAAAAGCCCACAAGGGGGCCGGCTGCCCCTATGTCGAAAAGGGCCTTTCGGGATACTATCCTCCCCCTCATGACAATAACCGCCCCGAGTGTACCGAACAGATTCGGGAAGGGGATGAAAAAGGGAAGGGAACTCTGAACCCTGTAATGCCGGCTCATAAGAAAATGGCCCAATTCATGGGCCAAAAGGATGGTCATGATCGAAATGCAGTACCAAACCCCTCCCACGAGCACCGTCGATCCCACCGTAAGGGCAAACAGCAGGACGTGCAACAGGAGACGTCTCATGACCGGCCTATTTCTTTCTCCTATGTCGGGTCTTGGCGAGCATTTTCTTGTGCTTGTGCCGGCTGATCTTCTTTCTCCGTTTCTTGATCACACTACCCATCAATCTCTCCAGGACTCGTCACCGCCTCCATCCATCAGTCGACGATCACATTGGTCTGAGTGCGCAGGACTCCGGGGAGGCCCTGAATTCTCGTTACGATAAACTCGCCGAGAATATGTACGCTCTCGGCCTCCACCAGAGCGACCACGTCATAGGGGCCTGTTGTGGCATTGGCCCTTTGGACCCCTTGGATCTTGGCGACCTCGCTGGCAACCTGTCGTGCAGCACCAGCCGTACATTCGATGAAGACATAGGCCGAAATAGACATGGCTCCCTCCTTTCCTCCTACACCCTATTGCTCTCCCCTCCTTACGATGTTTCCCGGACCGGCTGCAAAAGACCGGAAGACTATTGATTATAACAGACTCGAAGTAATTTTCAACTCAAATATCAGTGGAGTTCCCTGAGTTTTCGGCCGAGCATTGTTGCAAGTATATGACTTCACGATTTTTTTCTGTTTTGGCAGGAGAAGACCCTTGTCCCGCCGCGCCCGCTCACTCCTGATGAGGACCCCACCCCTTCCGAAAGGTCGCTCGCGGACAAGGGTCCGCTCGAAAGTCGTGAAAGCAGGGTAAGGCTCTCCTGCGGCTGCCGGGCCTGCAGAACCCTTGGAACACTTTTTGCTTAGCGGCAGGAAGGGGAGGGAAGAGATACGGGCCAGCCTCTCCTGGGGGAGAGGGAGCCCTTGCCCGCCTTGACAAACGGCTCCAGGGCCATATAATACCTGGAGAAGAGGAGGCCTCACAACTATGCGAAAGAGAGGAATCTGGAGGGTGGTTGCGGTTGTCTCGGTTTTGGTTCTTTTGACTTCTGCCGTAGGGTTTGCCCTGGAAACGACGGCAGAGGACCAGATGGTGGTTCCGGACCTGCTGCTTGGGAAACCCCTGGGGCTTATCTCTCTGGGGATGGGGGCTTTGACCTACGTGATCACCCTGCCGGTGACCGTGCCCTTCGGGTGGCGTGCCAAAGCCGCCGAGACCCTTGTCAAGAAGCCCTACCGTTGGACTTTCCAGAGAGGACTGGGTGAGGACCTGAAGAAGCCGTAGGGTGGAAGGTCCTGGCCGGTGTGGAGATGGGGCTGTAGCTCAGCCGGGAGAGCGATGCGTTCGCAACGCATAGGTCGGGGGTTCGAATCCCCTCAGCTCCATCGGTACCCCGATTGCCGTTTGGTTTCGAATGTTCCAACCCCCATCTGGCTTTTACCTCTGACGGGAAAGACTGACGGAGCGGGACAGGCTCGATTCTACCCCTCCACCCGGCAACCACTGGCCTTGTGACCCGCCTGAGAGGGTGCAAGACATCCCTCCAGGCCAGGTTCGCCGTGCCTGCTGTTCCCTAGTGCGCCCGTACGATCTCTTTGACCTTCATGAGGCGGGAAAAATTGGACCTCTCCATCTCCGAGAGTTTCATGGTGATGAACTTGATGGTTTCCTCCAGGTTGGGGATAAGGACATATTCGAGAGAATTGACCCGCCGGCGGGTGCTGACGAGCTCCTCGGCTAGAAGGTGCATCCATTTCTCTTTCTGGGCAAGGACGATCATCTCGTGGAGCACCTGATTGAGCGCCTCCAGGGAGAGATCCAGGTCCCCGGGCGTCGTGGCGAGGCCGTAGCAGTGGATCTCACCCTCTACAGTCGGTCTCAACTCAGGAGCCTTGATATTCAAGATGATTCTCTCGGAGACATCGAGCCTGATCCGCTTGCTCGGGAATCCGACGGCCTCTTCAAGGGCGGCCCTGGGCATGGAGGCGGAGACGAAGAGAAAGCGCTGGAAAGCCTCCTGCATCGATCTTTCAACTGCCGCTCGCAGCTCCTTTATGTCCCGGATCATCTCCATGAACTGACGCATAAGCTCATCCTGTTTATCCTTGAGAAGCTTGTGGCCTCTTCGGGCCATGGCGAGCCGCTTCTTCAGCCGCAGAAGCTCCATCCGGGTGGGGTTGACCTCGAGTTTCATAAGAGTGCTTTCCGGTTACGAAGATCTACCTTCCGTTATGGGCGACGAGCAAGGAGCCTTCGAGGACGGAAACAAGGCCTCAGGCCACTTGAGCCTCCCTTTTGTCTGCCTCCAGGGGTGCCTCCTTCTCCTCTTGCTTGAAGCGAGGCAGATACTTTTCGATCCAAGCCTGTCGAATTCTCTTCAATTCCGATGTGGGGAAGACGGAGAGCAGCCTCCACCCCAAATCGAGGGTCTCCTCTATGGTGCGGTCTTCGTACTCTCCCTGGGAGACATACTCCCTTTCAAATGTGTCGGCGAATTGGAAGTAGAGCTTGTCCATTTCGCTCAGGGCCGCCTCACCAAGGATGACAGCCAGCTCCTGGGCCTCTTTGCCCCTGGCATAGGCCGCAAAGAGCTGATTGAAGGTATCGGCGTGATCCTCGCGGGTCTTGCCAGGGCCGATCCCCTTGTCCTTCAATCTCGACAGCGATGGGAGAACGTCGATGGGAGGAGAGATGCCCTTTCGATGGAGAGCCCGGCTCAGGATGATCTGGCCCTCGGTAATGTAACCCGTAAGATCGGGGATGGGGTGGGTCTTGTCATCTTCAGGCATGGACAGGATCGGTATTTGGGTGATCGATCCCTTCTTGCCCTTTATCCTACCGGCTCTCTCATAGATCGTCGACAGATCGGTGTAGAGATAACCAGGATACCCCCGGCGACCGGGGATCTCCTTCCTGGCTGCAGAGACCTCCCGCAGGGCCTCGCAGTAGTTCGTCATGTCGGTGAGAATCACCAGGACATGCATGTCCTTCTCAAAGGCGAGGAACTCGGCGGTGGTAAAAACCATTCGTGGTGTGGCGATTCTCTCCAAGGCAGGATCGTCCGCCAGGTTGAGAAAAAGAACAGCCCTATCGATGGCCCCTGTCTTGCGGAACTCGGAGATGAAATAGTCGGCTTCCTCGAACGTGATCCCCATGGCGCCGAAGATCACCGCGAACTTCTCCTCCTCGCCAAGGACCCTGGCTTGGCGGGCGATCTGGGCGGCCAGTCGATTGTGCGGAAGCCCTGATCCTGAAAAGATGGGGAGTTTCTGGCCTCGAACCAGGGTATTCAGTCCGTCGATGGCGGAAAGGCCGGTCTGAATGAACTCTTCCGGGTAGTCCCTGGCAAAGGGGTTGATCGGATTCCCGTTGATATCGTAAGTCTTTTCAGGAAGAATCTGAGGGCCGTCGTCTATAGGCCTGCCCAGGCCGTCAAAGACCCGGCCCAGCACATCCATGGAGAGTCCGAGCTCGATGCCCCGGGCAAGGAACCTGACCCGGCAGTGCCTGATATCCACCCCGGTGGTACCTTCAAAGAGCTGGACAAGCGCCCGGTCGCCCTCAACCTCCAGTACCTTACCCATTCTCTTGGACCCGTCGGGCAGTTCCACCTCCACCAGCTCTTCGTATTTTACCCCCTCCACTTCCTCCACCAGGAGAAGCGGTCCGGAGATGTCTCTGATCGTCAGGTATTCTTTCAGCATCAGGCAACCCCTTCCTCTTTTGAGAGTTTCTCGGTCTCCGAAACCATGTGGGTCCGAATCGCATCGAAATCGGCCAGCCGATCCTCGGGAATGAACTTGGCCCTTGCGATCTCTTCCCTCACCGCCAGGTTCTGGATCTCCCTGAACAGGATGCCCCTGTCGAGGAGTTTGTCACACATGTGATGGAGGTCGAGGATTATCTTCAGGAGCCGGTATTCTTTGGCAGGTGAGGTGTACGTGTCGACCTCATCAAAGGCATTCTGGTGGAGGAAGTCTTCACGGATCGACTTGGCCGTTTCCAGCACGAGGCGGTCCTTGGGGGAAAGGGCGTCGACTCCCACCAGGCGCACGATTTCCGCCAGCTCGGCTTCCTGCTGCAGGAGCCGCATGGATTCCTGCCTGAGCGCCGTGAAGTCTTCAGAGATATTCTTCCGAAAATACTCCTGCAGATTGTCGTGATAAAGGGAGTAGCTGTTGAGCCAGCTGATCGCCGGGAAATGACGCTGGTAGGCAAGCCTGTCCTCCAGGCTCCAGAAGACCTTCACCACCCTCAGGGTCGCCTGCACTACGGGATCGGATAGATCGCCTCCGGGTGGGGAGACCGCTCCTATGGTTGTGAGGGCTCCGATCCGGCCGTCGTCGCCGAAACAGACGACCCGCCCGGACCGCTCGTAGAACTCGGCGATCCGCGTCCCCAGATAGGCCGGATATCCCTCTTCGCCGGGCATCTCCTCCAGGCGTCCCGAGATCTCCCGCATGGCCTCGGCCCATCTTGAAGTCGAGTCAGCCATGAGAGCCACGCTGTAGCCCATGTCTCGGAAATACTCCCCAATGGTGATCCCCGTATATACCGAGGCTTCTCGGGCCGCCACCGGCATGTTGGAGGTGTTGGCGATCAGGACGGTCCGTTTCATCAGGACCTCTCCGGTACGGGGGTCCTTGAGGTTCGGGAACTCCATGAGTACGTCTGTCATCTCATTGCCCCGTTCGCCGCAACCCACATAGACGATGATGTCCGCATCGGCCCACTTGGCGAGCTGGTGCTGGATCACGGTCTTGCCGCTCCCAAAGGGCCCGGGAACACAGGCGGTTCCCCCCTTTCCCACGGGGAAAAAGGTGTCGATCACGCGCTGCCCGGTTGTGAGAGGAGTCTCAGGGATCAGCTTCTTTGCGTAAGGTCTGGGACGGCGCACGGGCCACCTCTGGATCATCGTGACATCCCTGGTCCCCTGGCCGGTCTTGATCCGGCAGATTGTGTCCTCCACCCGGTATTCTCCTTCGTCGATCCCTTCAATGATACCGTCGAAACCAACGGGTACGAGGATCCGGTGTTCGACGACCACGGTCTCCTGAATGGTACCCAGGATCTGTCCGCCCTGCACCCGGTCTCCTTTCTTCTTGACGGGGACGAAGTGCCATCTCTTCTCCCTGTCGAGGCCCGGCACATCCAGGCCGCGGGTTATGTAGTCTCCGGCTCTGTGGTAGATCACATCCAGGGGGCGCTGGATCCCGTCGTAGATGGACTGGATGAGGCCGGGGCCGAGCTCCACGCTGAGGGGACGGCCGGTATTGTGGACGGGTTCCCCGGGTCCGATATCCCGGGTCTCTTCGTACACCTGAATGGAAGCCCTGTCTTCATGGATTTCAATGATTTCGCCGATCAGGCCCTTTTCGCCGACCCGAACCACATCGAACATGCGGGCATCCATCATTCTCTCTGCTACAACCAGGGGGCCCGCCACTTTCACGATGACGCCATGCTCCATCATGTCTCCTCGCCCTTTCCAAAAATATCGGCTCCGACGGCCCTTGTGACCGTCTGGCGAATCCTTTCCATCCCGAGGCCCAGGGAGCCTTGACTGTTCGGAATCAGAACGATGCTTGGCAGGCTTGCCCTGGACACCTCATCGATGAGGTCCATCATGGACTGGGCAATCGCCTCGGTGATAAAAATCACGGACACCTTCTCCTTGAGCAGCCGCCGCACCACGGCTCTCGCCTCCCTGGGCTCGGCTACGGGAAAGGTAAGGACACCGATTGCCCGGAAACAGAGGATAGAATCCCTGTCTCCGATTACTGCAACGTTAGAGATGGACACTGGGTAGACGCTCCTTTATGGTGCTCGGTTGCAGTCCATTGAGTTTTCCAACCATGATGGTTCGGATCATTCTCAGTTCGGTCTCCTTTGCGTAGAGATATGCGATAAGGGGCTCGATGCCGAAGGCTATCAGATTGGCCCGCCGCAGGTATTCGAGAATCTCATCCTGGCCCATCCGCTCGAAGACCGCAAAGGAACCATCAGTGTTCAGGTGGTCCCACCCGCTCTCCACTATGTCGCGGTAAGGCGTGTAGGCGAAGCGGCCTGGAATCCCCTCGAGGGGTTCGTCGAATAGCGGGAGAAAAAACGGTCTGCCCAGAGTGCCGCCCTCGATGAAGGAGTCGACAAAGACCTTCCTGTCCTGCTTGGAGTGGCGCAAACGAAAGAGGGAGAGGATGTTGGCCAAATCTATCTCCCTCTGAAGAAGACCGTGAAGAAAGAGATTTCCCTCCTTCCGGCTCGTTGCGACGAAGAACTCGTACATCCTCCGGTCGATGAGGAGGTCGATCCATTTGGGGTCCTCTCTTTCAGGAAACTCCTTAACCACCTGCTCGGCAACGGTTGACAACCAAGCAGGGAGTGAAGAGAGGTCTTCCTCCTCTATGGCCGTCTTTATGGCGGGGACGGGAACCCGGCCGAGAGAGAGGTAGGCGGGCTCCAACTCCTCCCCTCCGAATCTCTCTTTGAGAGCCACCTTGAGGTTGTGAAAATCGAAGCGGTAGAAGAAGAGATCTGTAAGGACTGGGTCCTTTGTCAATTCCTGTAATAGGTTGAGGACTTTCCCCTGTTCTTTCTCCAGAAAGGATTCGTACTGCTCTGGACCTGCCAGGCCGGACAGATACTCCGAGTATGGGGTCTCGGCCAGTATTCTCAGAACATCCTGTGGACTGGAAGCCTCGGCTGCCCTTTCGATCCGCTCCCGTGAAAGCGACCTGGTCTCCAGGACGCGGATCACGCCAACCGCATAGGCATAACGGACATCATCGCCGTACTTCCAACGGACCTCTTCCATGGTTACCTACCGTCTCCGAAAAGAATACCGGCCACCGTGGCTTCGAGTTCGTTTCGCTTGGAAAGGACCACCGATTCAAGACTGCAGTTGATCTCCTTTCTTCCTCTTCTCAGGACTGCTCCGCCTTTTATGGGTCGACTCTCCCGGCCGACCCTCATCTCTCCCTTCTTGCCCTCCTGCTTCAACCGCTGGTTCAGTTTCCCGATCCATCCGTCCCTGAAGCGACCCAGGTCTCGATCATTCAACAGGACCTCTTCATCCCCCACTGGATCGGCCTGGAGGATGAGATTGACCAGAAAGGTCCCGTAGGCCTCGTCGTCCAGGGAGAGGATCCTCTCCACGGCTCTGGAAAAGGCCTCTTCGATCAGCCCTTGCTTGGCCCGCAGGAGCTCCTTGCGATTCTCCAGTTCAGCCATGGAGATCATTCTCTGCTTCCGCTCCTCGGCAGCCCGTGCGGCCCTCTGCTTTCCCTGATCAATGATAGCCCGGACTTCCCTCTCGGTCTTCTCCTCCCAGGTTCTTGCATCTTTCGAAGCCTTCTGCATTATCTCTTCGGAGGCCTTTTTTGCGTCTTCGATGATTCTACCGATCAGAGACTCAATCGACATTTTCGACTCCAAAGACCGGTCCTATCCCTAGATCTTGATCCCCTGGAGCAGGAGAATCGTGGCGATAAGGCCGAAGATGGCGTAGGTTTCCACCATGGCTCCGTAGATAACCCCCTTCATCAAGGTCTCCGGCCTTTTTGCCGCCATGGCGACGCCGGCAGCACAAACCTTGCCTTGATGGATGCCTGAGATCCAACCCGCAAAACCGACCGGAAGGGCGGCAAAGAAGATCTGCCAGCTTTGAACGATGTTCAGTGTGGCCGGCGTTCCCCCCAGAAGCCCCAGCTTGAATATGACCAGGAACCCCCCGAGAAGACCGTAGATTCCCTGAGTTCCAGGAAGGGCAACAAGGATCAAAAGAGAGCCGAATTTCTCCGGATCTTCGCTAAGAACCCCGTCAGCCGCCTGGCCGGCTGTGCCAATCCCGATGGATGAACCGAAACCTGCGAGAAAAACAGCGAGAGCTGCTCCGGCAACGGGAATCGCATAGCTGAAAAGTTCCATATCCTCCTCCTCTTTCGGCCCCCCTGTGTGAGGGGGCCGCTGTTTTTTCACCCTCTGTTCTGCTCCGTGACGATGGTGTATCTCGCCTCTCTCCTGAGCGGCTTGAAGGGCCTTCCACCCCCCTCAAAGAACTTGGGAAAAAACTCGACGTATTGGAGTCTCAGGGTGTGCACGAAAGCACCCAGACCGTTGATGAGGATGTTGAAAACGTGGCCGATGACAAAGACCAGGGCAAAGAGAAACCAGCCGACATAAGGGGCCCCGCCGAGCATGTTCGCCAGTAGATTCACCACCATGGCAATGATGCCTGTGGCGAGACCGAGAGCAAATAGCCTGAGATAGGAGAGGACGTCGCCCACGTAAGAGGTGATTCCATAGAGACCGTAAACCCCCCAGGCAATCCTGGCAAACCAGCTTCGACTTGTCCGGTCGGTAAAGAGAACAATCGCAAGAGCCGAAAGAATGGCCATCCACTCGCCCAATCCCGCCCAGTATGAGGGGAGCACACCCCCCTTGCTCAATCCGAAAAGGGCTAGCCCGTTCAAGAGGATCAACCAGGGAAAAGGCCCACAGAAGGCCTCCGGCAGGTCACCCTCCCGGATCTTGCGTACCATGCGAATAACCAGGCCGTATGAGATCTGGATGAAGCCTAGGACGAGTGCGAGCCCGATGAAGACGAGAACCTGTTCCATGGGCTCGAAGAGCATGAGTGCCTCTCTGATCCGGCGGAAGCCGCTCAGCCACGAAGGCAGGTAGTCGACCAGATCTCCAAACCAGCCTCCGGTCATGGCTCCCATGATGATAGTGGAGATCCCGCCAAAAAAGAGGAGGCCCACGAGTTTGGTCCGGCCGATGGTGACCTTGAACTTCTTCATCAGGAAGAGAAAGAGGAGGGTGATGATGACGCCGTATGCCGCATCGGTGATGCATAGGCCGAAAAAGACGAAGAAAAAGGGAGCAAGCAGAGGCGATGGATCGTACTCTCTGACGTTGGGAAGGCCGTACAGCTCGGTTACTACCTCAAAGGGACGGACAAAGGTCCTCGAATTTTGGAGAACCACAGGGGGGGTCTCCCGGCCCGAGGGCTCCAAGGGGGTGAGGGCAATCTCCTGGAATTCACTCTTCAAGGTCTCCTCGAAGGATTTCAGCCAGTGCCGCGGTATCCAGCCCTCAATAACGGAAACCTTCTCGGTACGACCAAATCTCGCCATGACCCGCCTTCGTTGGAGCTGCGAACTCAGGTGATCGTAGACGACCTGGAGGTTCTGGCGATCTTTGAGGTAGGAGCGGCTTGTCTGTTCTATGTCGCGGATGCGCCGGCGGTTTTCATGGATCCGCTTTAGGGCCTGATCGTACAGGTCGCGGGGTCTTCCCTGAAGCTCGGGGAATGCGACCTCTTCAAAGCCGAGCCGCTTGAGAAGCTCCATAAGCCCGCTAAGAACTTCCCGGTGCGCACAGACAAGGAGATAGGCCGTATCCCTGTCCCGATCCACCACCTCTACAGCCATGTGCTCTTCAAGGTCTGAGGCCTCTCTCTCCATCTCTCCCAGAGCCTCTACGGGCAGGGTACCAAGAAACAGGGCGGCATGCTCTGTGCCGGTAACTTCCTCGAGGGGGGAGTCCAGGGAAAGCCAGGGCCTCAACTGAAGAGCGGTCCCCTCGAGTTTGGTCACTTCGGAGAGCAGTTCGGTCCTCTCCCGGTCCAGTTCACGCAGGCTGGAGACTACTCGTGTCTCGTCGTAGTCGGCCGCGATCTGCTGGTACTGTTGCGGTGTGAGAATGACCTTCGGGGAGACGATCCCCGAGAGGAATCCCTTCTTCTCCTCGAGACTCGATAGAAAATCCAGAGCGGCCTGTATCCGGGAAAGCCGCCCTTCGAGAGTATCGTCGGAGGCTTCTACCCCGCCGATCAGATCAGGATGCTCGTCCACCGTCACGCTTTCTCTGATATCGGTAATGTGGAGTTCCTCGAGCTCCTGGATCCGCCGTACCAGTGGCTCCTGGAGGTCCTGGTGGGTCAGGATCTGGACTTTCTCCATCTTGGCGATACTCATGGATCAAATCCCTTCAAGGATACGCTGGACCGCCTCGTCCATTCGCCCCATGGCCTGGGAGCGCAGCGCCTCGATCCTGTGGTTGGCCTTCTCCTGGAGTCTTGCTATCTCCCCCTGAGCCTCCTGGCTTGCCCGCTCTCCTGCCTGTTCGATCGCTTGGCGCGCGGTTCTCTCCGCTTCTGCCAGGCGATCTTCCCGCGTCTGGATGGCTTCAGCAACCAGTCGGGATGCATCCGTCTCGGCCTCCCGAATCATTCTCAGCGCCTCTTGCTCGGCCTCTTTGATCCTTTTGATCAGATCTCCTGCCAAAACGGCCCCTCTCTCCCCTTGTTCCGGAGGTCTCCCGGCCTCTTGCCCATCCCTTAAGACGGCTGTACCCGGTGAGGCCTCCAGAGATCTGTCACAGTGGTTGAGAAAAAATCGAAGATCTAAATACTACTGCCCACGTCTCTTTTGTCAATACCCCTGGCTGCAGGGATTTTCACTCCCCTTTTCGTCTCCTGAGAACCTCCCATTCCCTGCGGCTATGCCCTCCTGATTCGGGCAACAGGGGCGAGGGCGGAGAGACTCTTCCCATCCTCTCTCCTCGGCTCTCCACTCCGACGGTTCCTCTTGGATTGAAGCGGTGCCCCTCGAAAGATACCTGAGAGCTGTCTGTAATGCAGCGGTATCG
>JAFDHF010000017.1 GCA_019308905.1 Deltaproteobacteria bacterium | reverse complement strand
TGAGTCGTGTTCGTGGGGAAGGGGCAGGAATTCCCCACCCGCGAACCTTGATAGGGTCACCGCGTGAGCTCAGGAGCGAGGGGACAAGGGTGTTCTCCTGCCAAGACAGAAAAAATCGTGAAGCCATATACTTGCAAGAATCCTGGGCCGAAAACTCAGGAAACTCCACTAAGGCGGGCGAGGGGTTGTCTAAAATGGTGGAACTCCCGCGAGGGAGGCGAATTGAGGTCTATACATTTCCACAGAATTCCTATAAAGTGAAGGAGATCATCGGACAGGAGGTGTTGCGGCGTGGATGTTGCTGAGGCTATCAGGGAGAGGCGGACTGTTCGTAGTTTCAAGGGAGATGATGTTTCTTCGGAGGACCTGGAGGCGATTCTGGAGGCCGTGAGGTGGGCTCCATCCTGGGCAAACACTCAATGCTGGGAGGTGGTCGTGGTGCGAGATGCAGACAGGAAACAGCTTCTCGCCGAAACCCTCTCCGGGGGCAACCCTGCCAAGGACGCCATGACACGGGCTCCCGTGGTCATGGCGGTGTGTGCAAAAAGGGGCCTGGCCGGTTTCTACAGGGGGGAGGTCAGCACGGACAAAGGGGACTGGTACATGTTTGACACGGGCCTCGCGGTTCAGAACATGTGCCTGAGAGCCCACAGCCTGGGGTTGGGGTCTGTTATCGTTGGGCTTTTTGACGCGAAGAGGGGGGAGCAGATACTGGCGGTGCCTCATGACCGGTCGCTGGTCGTCCTGGTTCCCATCGGCCATCCTGAAAAGACACCCAGGGCACCGGGGAGAAAGGAGATCTCCGGCTTTGTCCGATACGAGACCTACGAGGGGGAGCCTGGAAAGTAGGGCTGAGTGTGAGGGGATGAGTATGGATTCGGAGGAATTGATCCGGTCGATTACGATTGAGACGGGTTCCAAGATTCTCCTCCTGGTTATCGACGGACTGGGGGGGCTTCCCGTGGATGGAAGAACCGAGATGGAGGCGAGTGCAATTCCCAACCTCGACCGTCTTGCCAGCCGATCGGTGTGCGGGCTTGTCGACCCGATAGCACCTGGGATAACCCCGGGCAGTGGGCCGGCACATCTCGCCCTCTTCGGTTACGATTCATTGCGCTACCAGATAGGGCGCGGCGTGCTCGAAGCGGTGGGGGTGGGCATGAAGCTCGAGAAAGGGGATCTTGCAGCAAGGGGGAATTTCGCCACTCTTGATGCCAGAGGGATAGTGATCGACCGGAGGGCTGGAAGGCTCTCGACCGAGAAGAACCGGGAGCTCTGTCGAATTCTTCAGGACAAGATCCAGACAGTCGAGGGGACCCGTGTCCTAATCCAACCCGGCAAGGGACACCGATTCGTGGCTGTCTTCAAGGGAGAGGGGCTGGGTGAGGGTCTCACAGATGCAGATCCTCAGAAGGATGGAAAAAAGGCGGTCCCAGCCATTGCCATACGCAGGGAGGCTGAGCGGTCAGCGTCGGTGGTGAACGCCTTTATCAGGGAGGCCACCGATCTGCTCCAGGGCAGGGATCAGGCCAACACGGTGCTCCTTCGAGGATTTTCCCAGGTGCCCCATATCCCGAGCATGAGAGAGCTTTTCAAGCTCAATGCCGGAGCAATCGCCTCCTACCCGATGTATCGGGGACTTGCGAGCCTGGTGGGGATGGAGGTTCTCGAAACCGGCGATGCTCTTGAGGACGAACTGGAGACCCTCAAGACTCACTTCAGGGATTTTGAGTTCTTTTTTTTCCATGTCAAAGAACCTGACATGCGTGGAGAAGACGGAGATTTTCAGGGGAAGATTGCGTCTCTGGAAAGGGCCGATCGCCTCATTCCCGGGGTGCTGGAGTTGGGTTTTGACGTAGTGGCAGTGACAGGAGACCATTCCACGCCTTCGGCCCTCAGGTCTCACAGTTGGCATCCCAGCCCGATTCTTATCTGGTCCCGTTACGTGCGAACCGACTCCATCATGCGGTTCAGCGAGAGAGAGGCCGCCCTAGGAGGGCTGGGGAGGATCCCGGCGATGAGCCTCATGCCCCTGCTGTTGGCAAATGCGCTCAAAATGAAAAAATTCGGAGCCTGAGCGGGCGGATCGCCTCCAACGGCTCTCGTTCAAATCCTTCAAGCTGTTCGTTCGCCGTGCCTGTTCGACCGGTTTCGCCTCTGTCCGAACCTTGATCGGTAGCGCTGTTCGAGGCGCGAAACCGGGGGTCTTGAAGGTTCTGCGTTCAACGCAATCTGGGTTTCGCTTTGACGATTCGAAAGAGTGCGGCGCTCGAACGAGCAAAGGGATTGAACGATTTGAGCGTCTCCGAGCAAGTGAAGTGAGCCGGTGATGAGACGAAATCGACGGCCGACCTGCTGGGAATCGATCAGGGTTTGACGAACTCGTAGCTAATTCTGTTGCCCGGCAGCATTACAGGACGAACAAGAAGGGCCATGTCCACAGCGACTTGTCCAGGTTCTATGGATTTGCTCAGGCGGCCGAAAACCTGGACCTCCCCAGGGAATCGTACGAGGCCGATGGTGTAGGGCAGGTCCCTCTCGAACCCCGTAGGGGCGTAACTGAGGGTTGAATAGGAGACCAGTTTCCCCTCTCCCACCACGTCGAACCAGTCCATCTCACTCGACATGCATGCGCAGCAGTCTGCCCTGGGGGGGAAGTATGTGGTGCCGCATTGCCTGCATCGGCTCCCGGAAACCTTTCCCTGGCGGAGACGATGGACAAAGCCGTCGACTTTGGTCTGAGACACGAAGCTGACCGTTCCAAATTCCTCAAAGCCCATCGAGCCCTCCTTGGTGTTCGAGCCGCAAAAGAGCATTTTTCTTCTGCCCTCCCGGCCTGTAACATCTCTCAACCAGAATCCCCGGTCCTCTCAGCCCGGTTCGGTTCCCAATATGGTGACATTGCCGTAAAGACCGACTCCACCGATATTATGAATCAAGCCGACCTTCGGATCCTCAACCTGTGCCTGTCCGGCTTCCCCGCGGAGCTGGAGTACGACGGTCCGGATCTGGGATCCTCCGGTGGCTCCGATGGGGTGCCCCTTTGACAGGAGGCCCCCGTCGACATTGATGGGGATTCTTCCTTTCTGGTATGTCTCCTTTTCGCGAATCAGGTATCTTCCTTCTCCGGGAGAGGCGAACCCCAGGTCCTCGTAGGCCATCAGCTCGGCGATGGTAAAGCAGTCGTGGATCTCTGCCACATCCACATCCTGAGGTCCAAGGCCCGCCATTTCAAAGGCCTGCCTCGCTGCCTCCTGGGCACACCTCAGTCCTGTCAGGGAATCCCGTCCCGCCATGTTGACAGGTGCGGAAGCCGCACCCAGCCCCAGAATCCAGATGGGCCTGTTCGGCATGTCGGCTGCTCTATCCTTTCGGGCCAGGATGATGCAGGAAGATCCGTCTGCATTCGCGCAGCAGTCGAATCTCTTTAGAGGCGTCGAGACCGTGTCAGAGGAGAGGACCTGTTCCAAAGACACGCTCTTTCGGTAGACGGCCTTTTCATTGAGCTGACCGTACAGTGCGGCTTTCACCCTTATCAGTGCTAGATCCTCCTCGGTGGTCCCGTATCTTGCGAAGTGCGCCCGGGCATGCATGGCATAGTAGGCAGGCATCATGGTGCCGAAAGGCGACTCCCACATGATGTCAGCACCTCGGCCCATCCTTTCCTGGGATTCGGCAGAGGTGATCTCGGACATCTTCTGAAATCCGAGGACGAGTATCACCCCATGGAGCCCGGATTCGATCAAAGCATAGCCGAGTCTCACTCCCATGCTGCTGGAGGAACAGACGTTCTCAACATAGAAGGTCGGCTGTGGTGTCAGTCCGAGATACTCGGCGATTACCCCGGCAGGGGTTCTCTGTTTGTCATACTCAGGAGCCGAACAGATGATGGAGGCATCGATCTCTTTTGGTCCGAGTTGGGCGTCCGCCATGGCCTCGCGATAAGCCTCAAAGGCCAACTCCCGGATCGATCCTTCATACCCGCGCACGAAGGCACTTTGGCCTACACCGACAATGGCGACCTTCTCCATGGATCCGCTCCTTCTCATTACGGCTTCCCTCTCACCGCTTCCGCCTCCCTGGTTCTCGCCCTCTTCCTGTGGCGCTGGTATTTGTTCACGGCCATGTTGTGTTCTTTGAGGCTGGAGGAGAACTGGTGGGTTCCGTCATTCCTTGAGACAAAGTAGAGATAATCCACCTGGGCGGGGAACAGGGCTGCCTTGAGGGATTCTATCCCGGGATTGGAAATAGGTCCCGGGGGCAGCCCCTTTATGAGGTAAGTGTTGTAAGGGGTGTATCTTTCGAGATCTCGTTTTGTGAGGTTTCCGTTGAAATCAGGGATGCCGTATATGACGGTGGGGTCGCTCTGAAGTCGTATCCTCTTTTTCAACCGGTTGTGAATGACGGCGGAGACCAGGGGCCTCTCCCTGGGATCGGAGGTCTCCTTCTCGATTATGGAGGCGATCGTCACGATCTCCCCTTCGGAGAAACCCAATTCCGAAGCCCTCATTGCCATGTCCGGGGTAAAAACCTGGCGGAACCGGTCGAGAAAAAACCGGATTACCACCTGCGGGTCACTGTTCTTAGAGAGTGTGTAGGTGTCTGGAAAGAGATACCCCTCGGCGTTCGGTCCTTCGATATGATAGCGGGAGAGTAACTCCGGAGATGATGCCTCTTTGAGGAAAGCCTTCTTGGAGACGATCCCCTTTCTATCGAGGAGATCCCCTATCTGGGAGATGGTATAACCCTCGGGGATCGTGACCTTGTACGTCTTTACCCTCCCCTCGATGATTTTCTTCAGGACCTTCCAGTGGGAGGTGGGGAGGTCGAAGCAGTACTCGCCAGCCTTGATCTTCGGCTCTGCGTGGACGATTCGGCCCAGCAGAATAAACCGTGTAACCCCGTGGATGACGCCTTTTTCCTCGAGGGTCCGGGCGATCTGTTTGAAGGTCAAACCCTTGTCTAGAGTGACGATCTTGGAGGCCGCCTGTCCCCGCGGGGGAACCAGGGCATAGACAAACCCGTAAAGCGCAATCGATCCGGCTAGGAGCCCCATCCCTGCCAGGGCGAAAAGGATCCATCTCTTCATGAGGATTCTCGAATTCGCTCGGCGTCAAGATAGGCCTGGAGAATCACCGTAGCTGCCGCCTTGTCGATGACCTTCTTTCTCTTCTTCCTGGAAAGGCCCGCCTCGAGAAGGACCCTTGCGGCCTGGACCGTGGAGAGCCTCTCGTCCCAAGTGGTGATGGAGACGGAGAGGGCATCTCTCATGGCGGCAACGAATTGGAGTACCTTCTTGGCTTCCACCCCGAGCGTACCGGTCATGTTGACGGGCAGTCCCACCACGACCCGGACGATGCCGAGCCTGCGGACAAGGTCGGCAATCGCCTCGAGATCCTTTTCGGTGCTCTGACGCCGAATGGTCTTCTCTCCGTGGGCTATCAATCCGAGCTCGTCACTAACGGCCACGCCGATGGTTTTGCTTCCCAGATCGAGGCCCATGACCCTCATTTGCGGTTCCTCGTAATCATCAGTCATTACTACAGCCTAAGGCTGCCGGTTGGTTTTGTCAAGCTCCTCCTCCGCAGTCCCAAGGCCACGTTAAAGTCGGCCGCGTAACTGGAGGCGTGATGTGTCTCAGGCAGTGTCGCCCTAGAACAAGGGTTTTCCCCAAGGCGGGGGAACTCCTCGAACAGAAAAGGCTTGACAAAGGAGGGGGGCTTTGTTAAAAAAGGTACAAACTCAGTCCACGCCGCACTGTCCTGTGGTCACAGAAGAGATAAAGGCGGCTCCTGTCCTTTGCCGGCTCCGTTTCGAAAGGAGGGAAGAGGTATGGATTTCGGGTTGACTCCAGAACAGGAAGAGATGCGGAGGATGGCGCGTAATTTTGCGGAGAAGCGGATCGCGCCGACCATGGAGGAAGACGAAAAGGAGCACCGATTTCGGAGGGAGTTGGTAAAGGAGATGGCCGATCAGGGTTTCTTTGCCTGCATCGCGCCGGAGAAGTACGGGGGACTGGAGGAAGGCCATCTGGCAGCCTCTATTATGACCGAGGAGATAGCGGCGGTCAGCCCTTCCTGGGGCCTCCCCTTCAATCTCCAGATGAATGCGATTCAGTCTGTGCTGCTGGCTTTCGGTTCGGAGGAGCAGCGCCAGAGGTTTATTCCCCCTTTGATTTCAGCCGACACCCTGGGCTGTTTCGCAATTACAGAGGCGAACTCCGGGAGTGACGTGGCCGGCATGAGGACACAGGCGGTGGAGAGCGGGGATGGCTGGGTTCTCAACGGATCGAAGATGTGGATCAGCGGAGTCCCGGTCGCCGATGTGGGGATTGTATTCGCCTATACGGACCGGGAGAAGAGGCATAGGGGGATCTCGGCCTTTATGGTTGACATGCACACCACCGGCGTAGAGCAGCGGGCCATAGAGACAAAGCTGGGGTTGTTCTGCGCGCCCACGGGTGAGATCATCTTTCAGGATGCAAAACTTCCAAAGGATTCTCTGGTCGGAGAGAGAGGGGCCGGGTTCAAGATCTGCATGAGCATGCTGGACAATACGAGACTGAGTTCGGCTGCCCGGGCCGTGGGAGTAGCCCGGGCGTGTTTTGAGCATTCCGTGAGATACGCCAAGGAGAGGGAACAGTTCGGTGTACCCATCGGCCAGCACCAGATGGTTCAGGAGCAGTTGGCCGAGATGTATGTGGAACACGAGGCGGCCCGGTTGCTTGTCTATCGGGCCGCCTGGATCAAGGATCAGGGGCAACGCAATACCCTCCAGGTATCGATGGCGAAATACTACGCTGCTGAGGTGGCGGTTCGGGCGGCCAACGAGGCTGTAAAGATATACGGGAGCTACGGGTTCAGTTCCGAGTACCCTGTGGAACGGTTCTATCGAGACGCCAAGTCGTACCAGATCGTGGAAGGGACGAGTAACATCCAGAAGATGATAATCGGGCAGTATGCTTTGGGGATGAGGAAGTAAACCGATTTACCAGTTTGGAGAACGGAGGCAAGGGATAAATGGCGACTAATGTGACGGTTCCGATGGTAGGTAAGATCGTGGCAGTGGCGGTGAAAGTCGGTGACAAGGTTGCGGAGAACGACCCCATAGCCACCCTGGAAGCGATGAAGATGGAGATGCCGGTGGTGGCACCCGTGGGAGGTGTGATCAAGGAGATACTCGTCTCTCCCGGACAGGAGGTTGAAGCTGACGGTTTGATAGCGGTGATCGAATAGGGGCTTCCATGGAGAGGCCCCTGATCCTGGTCTGTACCCTGGGGTAAAGGATGAGACTCGAGGGAAGGTCTGCAGTTGTGACTGGGAGCGGGCGTGGGGTGGGAAGAGCGGTGAGCCTTGCCTTTGCACGGGAAGGGGCCGACGTGGTCGTTAACTATGCCACTCGTGCCGAGCCGGCCCGAGAGGTCGTGGCCGAGATCGAAAGACTGGGGCAGCGGGCGGTGGCCGTCCAGGGGGATGTGGCCTGCAAGGGGGACTGCGAGAGGATCGTCGGAACGGCTGTGGAGCGTTTCGGAAAGATCGATATTCTGGTGAACAATGCAGGGATCACCAGGCCGGCAATGCTCTCCAAGATGACCGAGGAGCAATGGGACGAGGTTGTGGATGTCCATCTGAAGGGGTCATTTCTATGTACCCAGGCTGCGGTGCCGCATTTCATGGAGCAGCGGGGGGGGCGGATCATCAACGTGACTTCGGTAGCCGGCCTTGTGGGTACCACCGGGCAGATCAACTACGCATCTGCAAAGGGGGGTCTTGTAGCTTTCACAAAATCCTGCGCGAGGGAGTTGGCGAGATTCGGGGTGAATGCCAATCTCATTTCCCTTGGGATCGTCTTTACCGAGATGACCCGGAAGCTCCAGGAGGATCCCAAGCTGAGGGATATCTATTTGAGGAGGATCCTTCTGAACCGCTATGCTGATCCCGAGGATGTGGCACCGGCCTTTGTTTTTCTTGCATCTGAGGATGCCCGGTATATTACCGGTCAGATTCTGTGTGTGGACGGTGGGTACGGACTGACCTGACAGGGGGAGATTCGAGAAGACCCTGCCCCGGGGGAGGAACAGTCTCGGGCCGCTTTTTGGAAGACTGCTCAATGGGCAGGGCGGAAAGGGGTGGAATGGATGTCGACGATACCTGAGAAGATCGATACGTGGCAGATGGTTCAGCCTGCGGTGAGAGATAAGGAGACGGGCTCGGTAACGCCGGGCAAGCTTGAACGAACCTCGATCCCGGTTCCCCCTCTGTCTCCAGAGGAGGTTCTGGTGGAAGTGGCCGGATGCGGTGTTTGCCATACCGATCTTGGTTATTTCTACGATGGGGTGCCTACCGTGCAGAAACCGCCATTGACCCTGGGCCACGAAATCAGTGGGAGGGTGATCGCTGGAGACGAGAATTGGATCGGCAAGGAAGTGATCATTCCCGCGGTGATGCCCTGCCGCAGGTGTATTCTCTGCAAGACCGGTAGGGGAAATCGGTGCTTGGCTCAGAAGATGCCCGGGAACAGCCTTGGAATCTATGGCGGATTTTCGAGCCATATTCCTGTCCCATCCGTCGATCTGTGCGAGGTGAGGAACCGGGGGGATATACCTCTGGAACACCTGGCGGTGGTGGCCGATGCAGGGACCACACCCTTCCAGGCTGCAAGGAGGGCGGACCTTCAGCCTGGCGATAGAGTCGTTGTAATCGGCGTGACCGGGGGGGTGGGTGTCTACATGGCTCAGACTGCAAAGGCCCTGGGAGCAAAGGCCGTCATCGGCATTGCGAGAAACCCTGAGAAGCTCGAGAGAGCTTTGAACTACGGGGCTGACTTTGTCATCAATTCACAGGGCAAGGGCCCCAGGGATGTGAGGAAGGAATTTCGGGAGATCTGCAAAGAGAACGGGTTGGAAGGGGGATTCGGATGGAAGATTTTTGAGGTGAGTGGGACGAAGGGGGGGCAGGAGATCGCTTTGGAGTTGCTCTCCTTTACGGGTAAGCTGGTTGTGATCGGATTCGGTATGGCCAAAGTCGAGTACAGCATCTCTCGACTCATGGCCTTTGATGCGGAAATCATCGGAACCTGGGGATGCCTGCCCGAGTACTATCCCATCGTGCTTGATATGGTTGTCTCCAGGAGGATCGATGTCGAGCCCTTTGTCGAGGTGAGGCCGATGAGCCAGATCCAGTCGGTCTTTGAGGAGGTCCATGAGGCGGGTTCCCCGGCAAGGCGGATCGTCCTCAAGCCTGATTTCTGAGTCGGCGTTACTGAAAAAACCACTCAAGGGGCAGACTCCTGTTGTCTGGGGGTGCCGGTCCGAGCTTGGGAGGTTGGGCCGGAGGGGGACTGAGAGGCGGCCAGAAGGCCTGTCGTCCAGAGCAGGAGCCTGCGTTTTTCGGTGACGGCTGAGCATGCAAGGGGCCGGGGAGGGACAAAGCGGTATGCACCTGGGCCTCGGCACAAACACGGACAGGAGAGGAGGGGCGAGATGGCACTGGATTGGCTGGTGAGGGACAACGAACCAAAGGATCACAACCTTTTTGGAGATCAGTTTTTCGGAACCGAGCCACCCTGTACCATGTACGAGAAAAAAGCCCTTGTCGATCCAAATGGAGAAGTGGTGGACGGTCTCTACACGGCCTGGATCACCCTGAACAATCCAAAGCAGTTCAACTCCTACACCACGGGAATGGTCAAGGGGGTGATCGCGGGTTTTCACAGGGCCTCTGTGGATAGATCGGTGGTGGCAGCGATCTTTACCGCAGTGGGTGACAGGGCCTTCTGTACCGGCGGCAACACGAAGGAGTATGCGGAGTACTACACCAGGAGGCCTAAGGAGTATGCAGACTACATGGATCTCTTCTCGGGTATGGTGGACGGCATACTGAAGTGTCGCGTTCCGGTGATCTGTCGCTGCAATGGCATGAGGATCGCCGGCGGTCAGGAGATCGGACAGGCCTGTGATCTCACCGTGGCAGCCGACACCGCTGTCTTCGGGCAGGCCGGCACGCGGGTCGGTTCCACACCGGACGGCGGATCTTCTGACTTTCTGCCCTGGAATCTGAGCATGGAGCAGGCCATGTGGAACTGTATCTCCAACGTGCCCTGGAGCGCCTATAAGATGGAGAGGCTGGGATTGATCACCAAGGCTATCCCCATCAAGAAGGATCGGAAAGGCAAGTGGGTGAGGGACCCCAGGGTGATCACGGAAAGATATGTGGACAATGGCGAGATTGTCTACGGTGAGATGAAGACCGGCAAGGAAGCCGAAGAGGCGCGGGAGTTGCTGAAGTCTCTGGAGACCGACTGGAGCCTCTTGGATGGGTTTATCAACAACATGGTCTGGACCTTTGCGAATACTTTCCCTCTCTGTCTCATGAAGACCATCGAGACGATTCGGATCAAGAAGAGGTTTTGGTGGGACAATACCAAGGCCCATGCTGTCTACTGGCTCGCCGCGAACATGAACATGGATGCCTGGCTCGGATTCAACGCCTTCAACACCCAGAAGGAGACAGGTTCAACCGTGATCGATTTCCTTGAATTCCGGCGGCAGGTCGCCAATATCCATGTCTACGACGAAGACCTGGCCGAACGGGTGTTGCCGAAGCCGAAAAAGTAGGTGGCAGGCCGGGCACAAGGTTCTGGTCATCGGTCTGACCAATTGGAGATACCCTGTGGGCCTGGAGGTTCCATCCGGCCCAAAGGGTATTTCTTTTTTGGAGGGTCAGCCTTACAAGGAGACCTTGTCGTTCTGGGGAGCGAAGTAACGGAGAATCCAGATTCCAGTCCTGGCATCTGCCCGCGGATCGCGATTCTTCGCTTCATTCCGGTTCAACCCAAATCGTGTGTGAGATTCAGAGAGGTGGGAGGATGAGACTAAAGGGGAAGAAAGCCATCGTGACGGGAGCAGGTCAGGGAATAGGCCGGAGCATTGCCTTGAAGCTCGCCGGCGAAGGGGCTGACGTGGCCGTCGCCGAGAGGAATCCGGAAACCGGAGAGGGAACAAGACGTACGCTGGTCGACCTGGGGAGAGAGGCACTTGTTTTTCCGATAGATGTGGCAGACCAGGGGGAAGTCCAGGGGATGGTCGATCGGGTTCTGGAGGTCTGGAAAAGGATCGATATCCTGGTGAACAACGCCGGTTTTGACCGGGGGGCGACTCTCTTCAAGGTGACAAGGGAGGATTGGGAAGCCGTACTCGGTGTCCACCTGAGAGGGACCCTGAACTGCATCCAGGCTGCCGCAGTCCATATGGTGAGGAGCCGCTACGGAAAGATCGTCAACATCTCTTCCGTCTATGGGAGGTGCGGTGGAATGGCCGCAATCAGTTACAGCTCGGCCAAGGCCGGGGTGATAGGCCTGACCAAGAGCGTGGCAAGGGAGTTGGGCAGATACGGAATCAACGTCAACGCCGTTCTTCCGGGCCTTATTCTCACACCAACCACTTCCAAGATGGCCGAAAAGTATCGAAACATGATCGTGGATAATACGCCGCTTGGTCGGATCGGGCGGCCTGAAGAGGTCGCCAGCGTTGTGGCGTTTCTGGCCTCGGACGAGGCGAGTTTCATGACAGGGGCCACGGTAGAGGTTTCCGGGGGGTGGAACATGTAGGGGAGGATGTTGGGATTTGGGGATCGACGCTTGCGCGGATTCGTTCAGTATAACGAACGAACTTTCTGTTCTTTGTGCATGCTCCGATACGCTCTCTGCTCTTTACAGTATATCAAGATCATGTAAGACCTTGACAACTCCTTTTCCTTGGTGTAATCTCTTACCAAGATTGTTCAGTCCAATGAACCTATTGCCGTGGTTCCAGGGCCGGTGACTCTTTGCGCCGGCATTCTGGTTCATTTCTGGCCACTGCTGCTACTGAGGAGGTTTTGGGGATGATCGAGAGATTCCGGGAGTGGTACGAGAATCGTCACGAATACGCGAGGTCCTACAAGGAGAGAACGGGAAGAAAGGTGGTGGGCTTTTTTTGTACTTATTCCCCTGAGGAGATCTTCTATGCCTTTGACGTGCTGCCCGTGAGGATCCTCGGATCTCATGAGGTTCAGGACGTGACCGAGCCTCATCTGTTCGGCATGTTCTGTCCCTTCTGCCGTGATGTGCTCGCCCAGGGTTTGAAGGGGAGGTATGAGTACCTCGATGGTATCAGTATCGGCCAATCCTGTCTCCATCTTCGCCAGGCCTATACGAGCTGGGATATCCACAGAAACCCGGGCTGGAGCCACTATCTGCCCATGCCGAGTCATGTCCAGAGCAAAAGGGCTGTTTCCTTTCTCGTGGGGGAGTATAGGCTCCTGATCGAGAGACTGGAGGAGTTGACCGGGAGGAGAATAGACGATGACGACCTGCGAAGGGGCATAGACATCATGAACAGGGTCCGTAGGGTAATGAAAGAGATCTACGAACTGCGAAAAGACGACAACCCGCCTATCACCGGCGAGGAAGCCATGTATATGACCTGCGCCCAGTTTTTCACAGACGCACGGGAGTTCCTTCCGGTGGCCGAGGAGGTCAAGAGGGAACTGACAACCCGCAAGCTCGACCGTGACCCGGGCAAGAGGATCATGCTCGTGGGTAGTGAGAACGACGATGTGGAATATATCCGGATGATCGAGACACTGGGCGAGCGGGAATCGGTGGGCTGCACCGTGGTGATCGAGGAGCACTGTACGACGACAAGGTATTTCTGGGACGAAGTCGAGTTGGGCGACAGGGATCCACTAACGGCGATTGCCGAGCGGTATGTGTTGCGAACCCCCTGCCCATCCAAGGACTGGCCCGTGAGGACGCGGTTGGACAGGATTCTCCGGTTCGCAAAGGACTGGAGGGCGGACGGTGCAATCGTCCTTCAACAGAAGTTCTGCGATCCCCACGAGGCTGATATCCCCTTTGTTCGGAAGCACTTGCAGGACAACGGCATTCCCACCTACTTCCTGGAATTCGACGTGACTGTCCCTGCCGGTCCTTTCGCGATCCGGACCGAGGCGTTTCTTGAGACCCTGGAGGCCGAGGCGGATCTCTTTTGAGGAAAACCCGATCAGGAGGAATGCACCATGGCGAAGTATCCCACCGAGCCCCTGAAGTGTTGGACAAAAGCCAAGGAGCTGAGGAAGAACTTCTACAGGAACTTTGACCAGGCCCACGAGAAAGGCGGAATCCGGTGGATGGGCAGCGCCTGGGCTCTCGATGCGGTCACTTGCGGCCTGGGAAGGGATGTCTACTGCATCACAGGTGAGCCCTATGGCGCATCCTGTGCTTTCAACAGGCCTCTTTCGGCCCGGTTCCTCACCGCTGCCGAAAACTACGGCTTTTCCAGGGATCTCTGCTCGTACATGAGGAACTACTGGGGCTCGATCCTTACGGATGAGTATGCTTTCGGCGGAAAGTTCCCGAAGGCCGATTTTGCCTTTACCCAGCACATATGTTGCTCTCATGCCAAATGGTATCAGAATGCCTGCGAGCTTGAGGGAGGAGTGCCCCTGTTTGCCATCGATGTGGGCGCCGGCCCGTATCCCCCATTTGCTGCCGAGATGTACGAACACCGTGTAAGATACGTGGCCGAACAGATGTTGGATGCCATCGACTGGATGGAAGAGATCACGGGCAGGAAGTACGATGACGAGCTCTTTCTTGAAGGGTGTTGGAACGACATCCGCTCTACCCACACCTGGGCCAAGATCTGCATGCTCAACAGGGCCGTGCCGGCGCCACTCGACGAGAAGTCGATCTATTCCCTCTATGTCTTCGGTACCCTACAGAAATCCAACGGGGAATTCGCGGACTTCTATGAGGAGCTGCTCGAAGAGGTGGAAGACCGGGTGAGAAGGGGGATTGCCGCCGTGGCGAATGAGCAGGCAAGGGTGATGACCGATACCCAGCCTCCGTGGGGGTTCCTAGGGATCTACCGCCACCTGGAGACCTGGGGAGCCGTTTCGATCGGTTCCCTCTATACCTTCGGCCTTGAGGGGATGTGGCTGTATGATGAGGAAGAGGGCGAGTTTCTGCCGAGGCCGATGCCTGGAGACAAACCCAAGACCCGGGAAGAGGCCTGTATGATGCTGGCCGATTGGCACCTGAGCAAGCCGGAATACCAGCACTTCTACCATCCAGAGTACAAGACCAAGATGATGGATGCCATTGCCAGACACTGGAGAGTCGACGGCATCATTCTCCATTACAACCGGGGGTGCGAGGGGCTCTCCACGGGCATTGCCGAAAATCGGCTGGGTCTCCTAGAGAGGGGACACAAGGTGATGACCTATGAGGGCAACATGGGCGATGAGCGGGAATTCGACGAAAAGGCGGTGACCAACCGTATGGATATCTTCTTGGAGAGTCTGGGGCTCAAGAGACCGGGCTAGATGCTGCCGATAGAAGTCGGTTGCAGGGGCAGTCGGCGAGTGCTCCGAGCAGGTTCGGTCAGGAGCCACTCATGGCTTCCAGGTGGTTGAGGACGGCCCCTGGCCGCCTCGAGGCGATTACAGAATTCAGGAGGTTCGTGGATCATGTTGACTGCAGGAATCGATTGCGGTGCCAAAAATACCAAGACCGTCATCCTCAAAGACGGCAAGATCGTGGGCAAGGGGCAGAACCTGACAGGTTTCGATCAGGCCGAGGCGATAAAGGCATCCCTCGAGGCCGCCCTGAAGGCCGCAGGATTGAAAGAGGAGGATCTTGACCACATAGGTGGAACAGGCTCAGGCGCGGCGGAGATCAAACAGGCCGATATCAAGGTCAACGACATAAAGGCCATGGCAAAAGCGGCCAACTACTTCTTCCCCGGTTCAAGGACCGTCACCGACGTGGGGGCCGAAGAGGGAAGGGCCGTCAAGATCGATGAACAGGGCAAGGTCGTCGATTTTGCTATCAACGAGAAGTGCGCGGCAGGGGCGGGGGCCTTCATCGAGGCCATGGCCAGGGCTCTGGAGTTGCCTCTGGAACAGATGGGCCCTCTGGCTCTGACCTCTGACAAGACAATCCCCATGAACGCTCAGTGTGCGATCTTTGCGGAGTCGGAGGTTGTCGGCCTGATCCACGCCAAGACTGAAAAGCAGGATATCAGCCGGGCGATTCATGATGCCATGGCGAGCCGCATAGTCTCCATGATCCGCCGGATCGGCGTGAACCCGGACATTGCAATGATCGGAGGTGTGGGGAGGAACCCCGGTTTCGTGGAGTCTTTGAAGAGGGAGCTGGAGGTGGAAAGGATCTACGTCCCCGAGGATCCCGAGTTTGGCGCTGCTGTAGGAGCTGCCATTGTCGCGGCCGAGGAGGGCCGGTAGATGGAGGCTGCCAGGCAGGAGCGGTAGGAGTGAGTCTGGAGGACAGAGAAATGGCAGAGGAAGCAAGGAGAGAGTTCTGGAGATGGACCGAGTCTAACTGGAGCAATCCGGATATCGACTGGAAAGGGGCGAAGATCGTCACTCTTGGAATAGACGTGGGTTCTGTGAGCTCTCAGGCGGTGGTGATGACAGACGGCGAAATCTATGCCTATTCCAACATGCGGACCGGCTCCGACAGTCCCGAGAGCGCCAGGAATGCCTTGAACTACGCCTTGGAAGGTACGGACCTGCCCGAGTCTCGCATCGACTACTGCATCGGAACAGGGTACGGCCGGGTCAACGTGCCCATGGCCGACCGGACGGTGACGGAGATAGCTTGCCATGCCAGGGGAGCCAACTTCATCTACGGGCCTGAGGTGAGGACGGTCCTGGACGTGGGAGGCCAGGACTGCAAGGCCATCCAGTGTGATGAGAGGGGAAAGGTGACCAACTTTCTCATGAACGACAAATGTGCCGCAGGCACGGGCCGGGGCATGGAGGTCTTTGCCGATTTGCTCTCCGTACCCATCGATGAGGTGGGCGAGCGTTCATTTCAGGTCAAAGAGGAACCTGCACCCGTGTCGAGCACCTGCGTGGTTTATGCCAAGAGCGAGGCAACGGGACTCCTGCGAAAGGGATGGTCCGTGGAGGAGGTTCTCGCGGCTTACTGTGCGGCCATGGCCGAGAGAATCTACTCGCTTGTCGAGCGGGTGGGTGTGATCCCCGAATTCGCCATCACGGGAGGGATGGCGAAGAATCGAGGGGTCACCGAGAGGTTGATGAAGAAGGTCGGCCTCCAAGCCATGAAGACCCGGTGGGACACCCAGATCGCCGGCGCAGTGGGTGCGGCACTTTTCGGGTATGCCTTGGTTCAGAAAGGAAAGGGGAGGAAGTAGCTACAGGGGGAAGTGGATCTGTGCCCGTGCGGGCCGGATCTCCCACAGGGAGGCATCATGCTTGCGAACTACGGCTACAAAGACGGTTCAGGAGAGTATTTCATCAGTATCGATACGGACAGGTGTGACGGCTGCGGGGACTGCGTGAGGGCCTGCCCTTACGGGGTCCTGGAAATCATGGAGGACCCCAATGATCCTTTTCGGGAGGAACCTGTGGCGGTCGTGACGGAGGCCGAACGGAAGAAGATCAAGTATACCTGCGGTCCCTGCAAGCCCGTGACGAATCGTCCGGTCCTCCCATGCGTGGCCGCGTGCAAACCCGGTGCTATCAGTCACTCCTGGTAGGGACAGGAATCAGGGGATAAGAAATGGGCGATACTCACCTGTCGATTGACGGAGTTCGGGTGGAGATCCAGGAAGGTATGACCATTCTGGAAGCTGCGGGGTCGGCAGGCATCTACATTCCCGCACTGTGCAGCCATCCTGACCTTCCCCCCGGAAAGGGAACAAGACCCAACGAAGCGGTTTTTCGGGGGAAAGAGCGATTTGAGAACGCCTCGGGAGAGGGATTTGACGAGTTTGCAGGATGCCGCCTCTGCCTCGTGGAGATAGAGGGTGTGGCAGAGCTCCAGACAGCCTGCAACACGACGGCTCAACCGGGGATGGTGATCGAGACGAACACCCCTAGGGTCCAAGAGGAGAGGCGCAGGAACCTGTCGTCCATCCTGGCCGGGCACCCCCACGCCTGTCTGACATGCGCCCAGAGAGAGGGATGTACCAGAGAGCCCTGTTCGACCAACGTGCCTGTGGAGGAGAGGTGCTGCATCAAGTTCGGAAACTGCGAGCTTCAAAAGGTGGCAGAGTACATCGGCATTCCGGAGGAGACACCCAGGTGGGTACCCACTACGATCCCGATTCTCGATGGCGAGCCGCTTTTCCGGCGAGACTACAATCTCTGTATCGGATGTCTCCGTTGCGTGAGGGCGTGCCGGGAACTCCGGGGGGTCGAGGCTCTCGGATTCGTATTCGACGAGAAGGGCGGCGTGATCGTGGGGTCTTTGAGCCCCACCCTGAAAGAATCGGCCTGCAGGTTCTGTACGGCCTGCGTCGAGGTCTGCCCGACAGGCGCCTTGCTCGACAGGGAAACAGGTGCGGACCGGGAAGCGGCACTGGTTCCATGCAAGGCCGAATGTCCCGCAGGAATCGATGTGCCAGAGTATGTGCATCTGGTGTCGCAGGGGAGATACTCGGAGGCGGCGGCGGTGGTCCGCGAGAAGGTTCCCCTTCCGCGGGTTCTGGGAAGCATCTGCTTCCATCCATGCGAAGCGTCCTGCAGGCGGGGTGAGGTGAACGAGCCTGTATCGATCCGGGCCCTGAAGCGTTTTGCCGCAGAGAACGACAGAGGTCTATGGCGAAAGCGGGCCGGGATGGCCCCTCCATCGGGTCGGAGTGTCGCCGTGGTCGGGGGAGGACCTGCGGGGTTGACTGCCTCCTTCTACCTGAGAAAGGCCGGCCATGAGGTGGTCCTCTACGAGGCAGAGGATCGGCTTGGAGGTATGATGTGGCTGGCAATTCCGGAATACCGGCTTCCAGCGGGGGTGCTCCAGCAGGATCTCGAGGAGATACTCGAGTCGGGAATCGAGGTCAGAACCAACACGACTGTCGGCGACGGTGTCTCTCTGAGTGAACTGACCGGCCGTCACGATGCGGTCTTTCTGGCGGTGGGTGCTCGGCTGAGCCGGAAGCTGGAGATCGAAGGTTCGAAGGAGAGGGGTGTTCTTTGGGGGCTCGATTTTCTCAAGGAGATCAAGCGGGGCAAAGCGGTTGAGATCGGACGTAAGGCCGTGGTGATCGGGGGAGGCAATGTGGCCATCGATGTGGCACTGACGGCGCGCCGGCTTGGAGCCCATGAGATCCATTTGGCCTGTGTCGAGAAAAGGGAGGAGATGCCGGCTCACGAGTGGGAGTGCGAGGATGCTCTGGCCGAGGGTGTTCTGTTCCATCCGGAGTGGGGGCCGAAACGGATTCTGGTGGATGGAGACAGAGTCACCGGCATCGAACTCGTCCGGTGCACTTCGGTATTCGATGACCAGGGACGGTTCAGTCCGTCCTATGATACGGGAACGACAATGACCCTGGAGGCCGATGCGGTTATCCTCTCGATCGGGCAGGCATGCGATCTCTCCTTTCTCGGTGGTAACGGTAGTATCAAGACCACCGGCGGCGGCTTGATCGAGGTCGACAGGGACTCCATGGAGACCACGGCAAGAGGGGTTTTTGCCGGGGGTGACGCGGTTGCGGTGCCGGGGAGTGTGATCGACGCCGTGGCTTCGGGGAGAAAGGCCGCAGCGGCGATCGATCGGTTTCTGGGGGGAAGCGGCGATATCGACGAGGTGCTCTTTGAACGAGGTCGCATCGATCCCCGGCTGGGAAGGGAAGAGGGCTTTGCCGATGTGCCGCGGGTCGCGGTTCCCCGGCTGATGCCGGAAGAGAGGGGCAGGTGTTTTTCCCCCATCGATCTCGGTTATGACGGCGAGATGGCTGTCCGTGAGGCCAAGAGATGCCTCCGGTGCGACCTCAGGTTGACAATCACGCCTGTGACCCTTCCACCTGAGAGGTGGCTGGAACTCAACGAGGACACGGTAAGCGGGGTTCCTGAGGCCGAGGGTGTTTACCAGCTCCTTGACGGGAACAGGAATGTTCTTTCCATCAAGGGGGTGGCGAATCTTCGCAAAGCCCTTATGGAGCAGCTCGGTTCAAACCAAAAAGCCACCCACTTTGTTTTCGAAGAGGATCGGATGTACACCCAACGGGAGAGCGAGTTGATCCAGCAATACCTCCAGAGGTACGGGAGGCTCCCCGAAGGCGGCGAGGATGAGCTTGACGATCTGTTTTGAGTGGGACGAGTCTCACTACTTTGTGGGGGAAAAGATGGTACTCGACGGGATGGAACAGTATAGAATCAGGGCTATGAGGTATGAGGATCTCGATGCGATCGTTGATATCGATACCCGGGTGCTGGGAAAAGGCCGCCCCGAATACTGGCAGATGAAGCTCGAGCTTGCTGAGAGGCGCTCCCCTCTGGCTTCCCTGGTTGCTGAAGTGGAGGGGAAGGTGGTGGGCTTTATAATAGGGGATGCCAGCGGATGGGAGTACGGTGTTCCTGAGAGTGTCGGATGGATCGACACCATTGGAGTCCACCCGGACTACCAGAAGAAGGGGGTGGCAAGGGCGCTGATGGCCGAGATGACAAATAATCTCAGGAAGGTAGGCGTCAGTACGGTTTACACCTTTGTCAACTGGCGTGACTGGGGTTTGCTCCAGTTCTTCGATCGGATGGGCTTCACCAGGGGGGACATGATCAATCTGGAATTAAGGATCTGACATCTTCTCCTCCGGCCATCAGGAGCATGAAAGTCAGGGTGTCGCCCTCGTGGAGGGGCGTGTCGAGTCTATTAGGGGAGATGAACTTCTCGCCGTTAAGGGCTATCTGGATGAGGGAGTTGAGGGCGCCCCTCTGATCGTACAGCGCTTTCCTTGCAGGGGGGCCGAATTTTTCTATGAGCCGGCCGAGGACGTCCCGGGCGGTGGCTGATGTGCCCGGTAGTTCCAGGATTGTCTCCCCCTTGGCAAGGGCGGCGGAGAGCTCTGGAAGTCCCAGGACCTCGATTCTGATTCTCATGGCAACTCCTGTGGGGGGCGGAATCGCGGAGAATCCGAGATTTCCGGTTAGATAGCAGGACTGGAATCTGGATTCTCCGTCGCTTGGCTCCTCAGAAGGACAAAATGTCCTTCGGGGGTTAATATACCCTGGATCCACGTTGGGTATCAATGGTGGCCGCATATCGATCTGAAGGGGCGGGGAACTCCTCGATGGACGGAATGGATAGGAAGCGGTACTCGGCGCCATCTGTGGCCAAGGCTTTCGAGATTCTCAAGGTTCTAGGTGATGCGAGTGAGGGAATGGGGGTCAGTGCACTGGCCAGGAAGCTGGGGATGGGTAAGAGTACGGTCCATGGGATTACGGCTGCCATGGAGGAGCTCGGGGTGGTGATCCGGGATGATCGAACCAAGAGGTTCCGCGTAGGATTCACCCTCCTCGAACTGGTGAGAAAAGCTCTTCCCCACCTGGAGCTCGCCGAGGTTGGCAGGGGTCCCATGGAGGCTTTGGTGGAGCGGACCGAGGAGACGGCCTTTCTGGGCGTGCTGAACAGGGACCACGTCACCATTGTGGGCGCCGTCGACTCTCCGAAGGAATTCAAGGTCACTGCTCCCAGGGGCACGAGGCTCTCCTTGCGGGCCGGGGCCGTGGGGAAGGTTTTTCTGGCCAACATGGAAAGAGAGAAGGCCCTGGAGTTTTTGAACCGAAAGGGATTGAAGGGATATACTCCTCGTTCCATCACCGACATGGACGAGTACCTCAAGGAGCTCGACAGGGTATCGGAGCGCGGCTTTGCCTTCGATGACGGAGAGTACCTCATGGGGGTGACTGCCGTCGCTGCTCCCATCGTGGTCGACGGCTATCCTCTGAGTGCTCTCTGGTCTGTGGCATTCAGTTCGAGTCTCACAGACGAAAGAAGAGAACGAATCATCGAGGAGGTCAGGCGGGCGGCTGGCACAATCGAGAAGGCTCTCAGGAAGAGCCGCCCATGAGGCGGCTGAATACCAAAGCTCAAATTCGATCTTTCAAGTGGGTCCCTCTCTGATGCCCGAGGGGCGGGGAGATTGATGGATATTTAGGGAGGTATTGTTGGGCGATGGATAGAGACATTTTAGGCCCGATGCGGTTACCCTTTCTGTTCTTAACCCCTGCATGCGTCCTACTTGGTGTGGCAACTGCCTTCTGGACGTCCGGCCGTGTGAGTTTTCCATATGTGATCCTGGCTTTTGCCGGAGGGGTTTCAGCACACATTAGCGTCAACTCGTTAAATGAATATTTTGACTTCAAAAGCGGTCTGGACTTCAAGACCAAGCGTACACCGTTTAGCGGCGGCAGTGGCACCCTGCCTGGAAATCCTGGCGCGGCGTGGCGTGCCTTGGTCACAGGATTGACAGCCCTTGTCGTCACTATCTTGATCGGTATCTATTTTGTGATTCTCAGAGGGCTGCTTCTTCTTCCCCTGGGCCTTGTTGGAATCATGTTGGTGTTTTTCTATACAAACTGGTTCACCCGCAACCCATTGTTATGTTTGATCGCCCCTGGATTAGGCTTTGGGCCTATTATGGTTATGGGTACTCATTTTGTGCTCACAGCGTCGTATTCTTCACCAGCGGGCATTGCTTCACTGATCCCTTTCTTCCTGGTAAGTAATTTGTTGCTGTTGAATCAGTTCCCGGATGTTGAAGCCGATAGAGATGCGGGAAGGAGACACCTTCCGATTGCTGTGGGTTTGCGGGTCAGCAGCCTTGTTTATGGCGCATTTCTCCTGCTTGCCTATATTGTAATCCTTTTCGGCGTTCGTATTAGAATGTTTCCCGCATTTACCATGCTCGGTTTGCTTACCATTCCGGCAGCCCTGATTGCCTTCTATGGCGCCTTTAGATATGGTGAAAATATCAAGAAGTTGCAGCCTTATATGGGCCTGAACGTCATAGTGGTTATCCTTACTCCTGTGCTGGTTGCAATCGGGTTGTTTGTCGGGTAAAACCCTTTTCAAAACCGAAAACGTGATTAAGAGCTGAGACGATGAGACGACTGCTGATTCCGCATCACACTCCGATTCGAACCGTCTAAAACCGCCACTCGACAACGATGGTGCCCAAACGCTCGCGGCCCTCTGCTGCAGGTGCCTTGGTCGTATCTACATCGTGGCTGGATACTATAGCATTGAAGTGAATCCCCCAGTTCTTTCGCTCGTAATGCAGACCGGCAATCATCATCCCGACCAGTGGTTCCCTTTTCACACTGTGGCTCTTGCGGAACGTGTTTCCATCAAGGAAGATATTGTGCGCAAAGGCACTGCCGCGCAACACCAGCGTGGCATAGAAGGATACCGCCTGGGGATCGCCGGGCTTCAGAGAGGCCATGTAATGCATGCTCAGGCCGATGGGATCCGGCACATAGACGAAGCCTCTCGGCATGTTGCGGCCAAAGCGTATCTCCAATGCTGCGCTGGCCTGGGTGAATAGATTGCCCAATCCGACATTACCGTTTATCGCGGCATCGAAACAGAGCCCCACGGGAATGCTCCAGTCCGAGATCTTTTTCTTGCGCATATAGTTGAAGTTAATTACCGGCTCGGTGGAAAGCTGATTGTCCCATCCCTTGGGATCTTCGCTATTGATAAGACGGTGAACCGTTCTCTGGGTCTGTTCGGCCAGCGAGGGCGGGCCTGCCACACCTGCGGTGATCTCGAAGCCACGAAACTCGTCGTTGTTGAAGGCATACCAGGTTGCCTGTAAGGTAAGCGCCCCCGCATAAGGCACATCGTCTTCGATGAGATCCCTGCGCGAAAGGTCATCAGGCGTCTGGATAACCTGGCCGATGGCAATGCCGGCCCGGCAGACCAGCTCTTTCTCAGTTAGGGTTGGAATGATCCTGCCCCAGCGCCTGATGAACCCGGGAACATCCTCCAACGTGTCCCATCCCCCAGCGGCCGCTGAATGCTTCTGCAACGACCAGGCACTGGAAATCTTATTATCTTTCCCAAAGAAGACGTCGTTATCGAATTCAAAGCGAAAGGTCGCCCGCTCCACACCATCAAATTTCCCCGGGTCAGGTGATGGCAGCTCTTGTCCATAAACCGGTCTACCTCCAAGAACAAGAGACACGACTGTCAGAAGAAGTCCATATTTTCCCAATTGATACATGATCCGGAACATCCTCTTTGACACGCTTTGCCTGATAACTTCTATCCTCGAGGAGTCTGTTCCCCCGGCTCACTCCAAGAGAAATAAGCGTATGCTAGGCATAATTGTCATCGATGTGATCTGGAAATAAGAGATGACACCTAGCGCCAAACCGAACTTCATGGCGACTACCAGGTATCCAAGGCCTATGGTCGCCCCCCCACAGGGTTCAGACCACATCGACTCGTATCCAGAGCAGCATCCTGCTCCCTGGAAGGGCGATGAAGCCCATGACCAAGGGAGCCTTGAGAAAAGGGGCCAATCCGAGGACAATGGCGATCACCTGCAAGGCGCCCGATAGGTCGTGCTCCGTGATGACGAGGAAGCCGGCTTTGAGCCGTGTGAGGGCCGATTCGGAAACGGTTGCAGTCAAGAGGGGCCTGGGCAAAGCAAGGCTATCCCTCCACTTTGGCGTTTCCTGGTACTTGTCTTCGAAGCAGTGCTCAAGAAAACCGTATGTTTGATCAAGCTCGGTCGGTTTTTCATTAACCGTGACAGCACAATTGAAACCGGGCCCCACGGCATCATCTAATGGTAACGGGATTGACAGGGCAAGCCGCCCGGGGTTGTATATGGCGCTTCAAAGATTCTTCTATGATCCGCCTTTGTGTGCCCTGGGATTGTCGCCGCCCCCGCCCAATACCGCATAAAGCCTCACCTGGTTGGCGAGCTTTGTCAGCCGTAGCGTTAGCAGCGTCTTCTGGGCGAAGTAGAGAGACCGCTGCGCATCAAGGACGCTCAGGTAGCTGTCAATCCCACTTGTGTAACGTTGTATGGCAAGGCGGTATGTATCTTCCAAAGCATTGACCAAAGATTGTTGTGCCGAGAGTTGCTCGTCTACGGTACCTTGCACGGCAAGGGCATCGGCCACTTCCCTGAAGGCCGTCTGAATGGTCTTTTCGTATTGGGCCAGTGCGATTTTCCGCTGAACCTTGCTGACCCTGTACGCAGCCCAGGTGCGGGCGTCAAAAATCGGCATAATTACTTGTGAGGCAAAGTTCCAGGTGTTAGAGCTGGAACTGAAGAGACCGGAGAGCTCGTTGCTAGCGGTTCCTAGAGAGGTTGTCAGAGAGATTCGGGGGAAGAATGCGGCCCGTGCAGCTCCTATATAAGCATATGCCGCCTTGAGCTGACGTTCTGCGGCTATAATATCAGGCCGGTTCAGAAGCACGCCGGATGACAGGCCTGCGGAAATATCTTTTGGAGGGCTAACACCCGTCAGGTCCCGCGGCAAGAGATTTTCCGGCACCGGAGAGCCTGCCAGAAGGTTCAACGCATTTTGGTCCTGTGCCACCAGTTGGGTATACCGTGCAACATCCCTCCTGGCCGCATCTACCTGAGTTTGTACTCGGCGCAGGTCCAACTGGTTTGCAACCCCAACTTCATATTGCTGCTGCATCAAATCATAAACTCCCTGCTGGGTATCGAGGGTGGAGCGGGCCAGCTTGAGCTTCTCCCGATCGGCGGCAAGGGCGAAATACGCCCTGCCAATCTCGGACACCAGGGCGATCTGCACGCTGCGCCGGGCTTCATCCGTGGCCAGATAGTGTTCCAAGGCCCGCTGCGTGAGGCTGCGGATACGGCCGAAAAAGTCGATCTCCCAAGAAGCAAGGCCCAGATTGACACTGAATTGCTTGGTTGTCCTCGGCTCTCCGGGGCGCGTAAGATCTGAGGAACTCCGTTGCTTGATTCCTGCACCAACCGCATTGACCGAGGGAAACAGCTCGGCCCGTTGAACACCGTAGAGGGCCCGTGCCCTTTCCACGTTCAAGGCGGCAAGCCGCAGATCCCGGTTGTTGTTCAAGGCGGTCTCAATAATTTCTTGAAGGCGTTCGTCGGCGAAGAATTCCCACCACCTCAGCTCCGGACCTGTCGGTATCCCAATCGGAGCTTTAGTTTCTTTGTATGCCGCACCAGCAGGCCAGTGGGCAGAAACCGGAGCTTCAGGTCTGGAGTATTTCGGAGCCATGGTGCAGCCGCCCACAAATATGGCAAATCCGATAATTACAAGAAGAAGATCCCTGTCCATTATGACTGACCCCCGGATGGTTCTGTCTCAGCGGCCCGAACCGCTTGGGGCTGGTTGCGTTTACCAAGGGTTTTTTGAATCAGCACGTAAAATAGTGGCGCGAAGAGAACTACGAGAAGGACGCCGGTGACCATGCCTCCAATCAGAGATGTGCCGATTGCGTTCATTGCGCCTGATCCAGGGCCTGTTGAAACCGCAAGCGGAAGGACAGCAAGGCCGGTGGTCAACGACGTCATTACAATAGGCCGAAACCTAAGCCTGGCGCCCTCGAGCGCGGCGTCCTTCAAACTCATGCCACGCTTGAGCGCATCCTTGGCAAACTGTACGATCAGAATCGCGTTCTTCGTAGTGAGGCCCAGTGTGTTAAGCATGCCGATCTGCATGTAAACATCATTGGGCAATCCTCTCAAGTATGAAGCCAGAAGCGCGCCGACGGCTCCCAGCGGCAATATAAGCAGGATCGAGAGTGGTACCGACCAGCTCTCGTAAAGGGCGGCCAGATAGAGGAAGGTGAGGAAGACCGCAAAGGCATAAAGCAGGGGGGCCTGGGAGGTGGCCATTTTCTGCTGGTAGGAGAGCCCGGTCCAGTCAAAGGCAAACCCCTTGGGTAATCTGGAAGTCAGTTCTTCCATGGCGGCCATGGCTTCGCCACTCGTGCGGCCCGGTGCGGGTTCACCCCAGATGTTGATCGAGGGAAAGCCGTTGTAGCGCTCGAGCTTGGCGCCGCCATAGGTCCACCGTCCGGAGGCAAAAGAGGAAAACGGGACCATCTCCCCTTTTGTGTTGCGGACATAGAGTTTCTTCAGGTCATGCGGCAACATGCGGTATGGGGCATCCAGTTGTACGTAGACCCTTTTCACGCGCCCGGACTTAACAAAGTCGTTGACATATGCGCTCCCGAAGCTCGCAGAAATCACGTTGTGAATCGAAGTGATGGGAACCCCCATTGCACCCGCCTTCTCCCAGTCGATATCAATCTCGTATTGGGGCACGTCATCCATACCGTTCGGCCGAACCCTCATAAGTCGCGGGTCCTGCATGGCCATGCCCAAAAGCTGGTTCCGCGCGGCCATCAGTGTCTGATGCCCCTGGCCAGAAAAGTCCAGGAGTTCAAAGTCAAATCCCGTGGCGTTTCCCAGCTCCGCGATAGCTGGCGGCGGAAACGCAAACACCATGGCGCTCTTGATCCGGGAAAATGCCCTCATGGCCCTTTCCTGTATGGCCCAGACCCTCTGCTCCCGGCTCTTGCGGAACTTCCAGTCCTTCAGTTTTACAAATCCTATGCCCACGTTCTGGCCCATGCCGGCCAGGGATACCCCCGCTGCGCACCCAAAAGACTCAACTGCTTTTTTCTCATTGGTGAGAAAATAATCGCCTACCTGGTTCAAAATACCTTGGGTCTGTTCCAGGGTAGAGCCGGACGGGAGAGTCGCCTGAACCATCAGGACCCCCTGGTCCTCATCAGGAAGATAACTCGTTGGCATTCTCAAGAAAATGAATGCGAGCCCGCCCACTATCAGGATATAAAGGAGAATGTACCGGAGCAGCCGGGAGACCGAGTGCCCGACAACTCGCACAACCATGTCCCGCAACCGGAAAAAGAAGCGGTCGAACCATAGCAGGAAAGGTCGGAGGGGCCAGGGGGCGCTTTCAGCAGCCTCGTGTCCCTTTGGTACAGGCTTGAGGATCGAGGCACAGAGCACCGGCGTAAGAATGAGAGCCACCACCACAGAGAGCACCGTAGTCGCGCAGATAGTGAGGGAGAACTGACGGTAAATGATGCCGGTGGAACCCGGGAAGAACGCGATCGGGCCGAACAGTGCTGTGAGCACGAGCCCTATCCCGATAAGTGCGCTGGTGATTTGATCCATGGACTTTTCCGTGGCCTCTCTTGGCGAAAGGCCTTCTTCGGCCATAATTCGCTCGACATTCTCCACCACGACGATGGCATCATCCACCAGGAAGCCGATGGCAAGCACCATCGCGAACATTGTCAGCATGTTTATCGAAAAGCCAAAAAGTCCCAGGCTCGCAAATGTCCCCAGCACCACCACAGGCATGGCGATCGTTGTAATTACGGTCGCACGAAAACTCCCTAAAAAAAGCAACATCACAAAAAATACAAGGATGACTGCCTCCACCAGGGCCTTGTAGACCTCATTGATGGCCGCCTTGGTAAAGGGTGCGGTCTCGTAAGGGTAAACCACCCTGAGTCCCGGGGGGAAGTAGGGGCTCATCTCGGCGAGCTTATCTTTTACCCGTTGCGCGGTCTTGAGCGAATTGGCCCCTGGCTCCTTCCGAACGACAAGCATCGCAGCGGGCTTACCGTTATACCACCCTTCAATGTCGTAACGCTCTCCCCCCAACTCCACTCGCCCAACATCTTTTACCCGGACAATCGATCCGTCCGGATTTGTTCGAAGGGGGATGGAGCGAAATTCTTCCGGGGTTTTAAGGTAATGCTGAACAATGATGGATGTATTCAGCCGCTGGCCCTTGACCGCAGGCGCCCCGCCGAACTGGCCGGCGGAGACCTCCACGTTGTAAGCCCGAAGCGCCATGATGACATCTTCCACGGTGAGGTGGTAATTAGTCAATTTGTCGGGGTCGAGCCAGACGCGCATTGCATATTCGGCGCCGAAGACCTGGACTTCGCCGACTCCCGGGACCCGCGAAAGTATCTTTTCCAGGTTCGACTTGGCATAGTCCATCAGGTCTACCCTGTCCATACTGCCGTCTTCTGAGATAGTGGCGATTGCCATCATGTAATTGCGGGTGGCCTTCATAACCTCAACCCCATGTTCCCTGACCACCCTCGGCAGACTGGCCATGGCAAGCTGGAGTTTGTTCTGCACCTTGGACCAGGCAAGGTCCGGATCAGTGCCCGGCTTGAAGGTCAGCTCGATACGGCAGGTCCCGGACAAATCGCTGGTAGAAGAAAGATAGATCATTCCCTCAAGACCGGCCATCTGGTTTTCAATGACCTGTGTAACTGAGTTTTCCACCGTTTCCGCGGAGGCACCCGGATAATAGGCCATGACCATTATGGTAGGCGGGGCAAGATCAGGATACCGCGACACGGGCAGAAAACGGATGGCCAGCGCTCCGGCGCTCATTATGGCAATGGCAACAACCCATGCGAAAACCGGACGGTCCAGGAAGAATCTGGAGATCATCAGGCACCTCCTCCCTGCCGCTCCTTTGGCGCAGTTTGAGGCTGCATCCTACCTTTTTTCGGATTAAATGGAGTCGCCTTTACCGGCATTCCGGGCCGCACGAACTGGAGCCCCTCGACAATCACCCGATCGCCCGGGGCAAGCCCCGAGGTAACCAGCCACTTGTCGCCAATGGCCCGGTCCAACTCCAACATTCGCCTTTCGACTTTTCCCCCCTTATTGACAATCAGCACATAGGGTAGACCCTTGGGTGTGCGGTTTACACCTTGCTGAGGCACAAGAATCGCATCTTCTTTGACTCCCTCCGTAATAACTGCCCTGACGAACATTTTGGGGAGGAGGACACCTTTTGAATTTGGAAACACCATTCGCAGGATTACAGATCCCGTTGTCGGATCGACAGATACGTCACGGAACCGTAATGTGCCCTCCAACGGATAAGGAGTGCCGTCTTCTAGAATCAGCCTGACCGTGAGACTGGTTTTACCATCACTATAGATTGGCCCTTCTTCTAATCCCCGTTTTAAGCTCAAGAGTTCTGCGGTGGATTGGGGCACATCCACATAGATGGGGTCCAGTTGTTGGATGGTGGCAAGAGGCGTGGGTTGATAGGCGGTTACAATAGCGCCCTCAGTTACGTTGGATTTACCGATCCAGCCGGAGATGGGTGCGGTAATTTTGGTGTATCCTAATCTGATACGCGCTGTCTTTAGCTGTGCTCTCCAATACTCGATTTCGGCTCTGGCCTGTTTCAGCGCGGCAACCGCATCGTCGTAGTCCTGCTTGCTCACCGCTTTGCCTGCGAGCAATTTTCTGTAGCGCTTGACTCTCAACCTGATGGCAGGCAGACTCGCCTTTGCCCTGGCGAGGGAGGCCTTTGCATTGTCAAGTGCCGCCTGGAATTCGGCAGGATCGATCTGGTAGAGTATCTGACCGGCCTTGACGTAGGAACCTTCGGTAAACAATCGTTTCTGTATGAGGCCGCTGACCTGAGGCCGGATCTCTGCCACACGGAAGGCGCTCGTGCGGCCAGGCAATTCAGTGGTCAGCACGACCCTTTGGGGTTTGATCGTCACTATGCCGACTTCAGGCACGCGGGGTGGCGGCGGGGATTGCTGCCGGCGATTGCAATCTGTCAACAAAAGCCCGCCTATCAGTGCTACCAAAACCATAGTCCATCCAGGGGGCTTATGAGTTGTTCGGTTGAGCTGCATCAGAAATCCTCCAACTATCGACGATGATGGGTGGTTTGGTCTTTGCCGAAACCCTAGCATTAATCACCGCTCCAGTAACCCTCTAAAGAGAATATTCAGGATGACGTCCGGATCCTCCGGGTAGGGGTGATGCTCAGGCGCTTCGAGCCAGAGAAAAAGAAAGGCGTTGGAAAGGCTGTCGAGGGCGATGGCCAGATGGTAAGGGTCGGCGGTCCTCTTGAATCGTCTCCTTTTTATGCCGCTTTCAAAAACGGAGGCGAGGATATGCAAAAAGCCGTCATATCGCTCCCGGATCTTACTATCAAGACCTCCCCTGATATTGAAGCTCGCCCCCCTGGTTTCGGCAAAATAGAGGCGAATCACGGAGAGGTTATCCATAAAGCATGACCTTTTGGCCTTCACGTAATTTCGCAGTTTCTCCACCTCGTCGGCAGGCTCTTGTATCGCCCTGGTTAGGGTGTCATGGAACGCATCGGCCTGGTCAATCATGAGGGATTTGTAAAGGTCTTCTTTGTCGTTGAAGAATTTGTAAATCGTTCCGACGGCGAACTCGGATTTCTCGGCAATCTCTCGCATGGAGACGTTGTGATACCCCTTCTCCGAGAAAAGCTCGAGCGCTGCGGCCAGTATTTCTCGACGATGCGCGAGCCTTTCTCTTTCCCGACGCGGGAGCTCCTCGTTCTGCATTGCTCTATCCCCAGAAGCCTTGGCGAGATCAGCTCCTATGTATGAAGTTGACGTCACCTTCTAGAATATGACGTCACATTCTTCATTTTATGGCAAAATCTCTCCTTGTCAAGCGGAAATTAGCTGGCTTCCGTCTGGAAACACGGCTCTCGCGTGTCATTCTGAGGAGCAAAGCGACGAACAATCTCGCAGTCTCTGGGTCCAGCGGAGATTCTTCGCTTCGCTCAGAATGACAACGGGTAGTTTCCGGATGGACGCTAGCTGGTGGAGCTTCCTGGCTTTTGGAGAATACCCTTGCCTCCGAGCGACATTGTGGAAGCGGCGGGAAAGGTCGTGTTCGTGAGTCGTGCTCGTGATTCGTGGGTCGTGCTCGTGAGTCGTGTTGCTGGGGAAGAGGCAGGAACTCTCCATCGGCGAACCTTCATAGGGTCACCGTGTGAGCCGAGCAGCGAGGGGACAAGGGTGTTCTCCTGCCAAAACAGAAAAAAATGGTGGAATCATATACCTGCAACAATCCTCGGTTGAAAACTTTGGGCACTCGAATTTTGACATTTGTCATTATTCCTGCTGGCTCTCGCTCAACTTGACCAGATCCTCGGTCCTGAAATCATTCCCCTCGAGGGGGGTTCCATAGGCTCCATCGATTCCGAAGAAACCGGAGACCCTGATCCGCCCCTTCAGCGGTCCCGGAGCCCAGCCGAGAGAGACCCGGGTGAGGGGGTTGACTATCTCCTCGCCCGGCCCATAGACATCGAGGACGTCGCCTCGGCGGAGTCCTGACTGCTGGCCCGAGTCGATGTATACCCGGCCGGGTTCGATCCTTACCACCCTGGCGGACCAGTCGAAAAACTCGAGGGAATCGCTTATGCCCCGGGCGATCTGGTCGACGCCGATATCTATGGCCCGGAGGATGGCCCGTTCCCTGTTGAACTCTCCTATCTCCTTGGACTTGTAAAGGGGATTCCTTACCGCGTATGTCCGGATCGTGTTGCCGGTGGAGGCGTCCACAAGGCGGGCCTTGATGCTGGCAACTGCAAGGCCGACCTTGATCTCCCGGCTCACGAAAGTCGTGGTGGAGGCCACGTTGAGTGCAGCTAGCGACCCTGAGACAAGAGCATGAACACCCAGGGTCCTGTAGAGCGCCTTTGCCCAGATTGGTTTTGACAGATCGTCCTGTGTGATTCCCTTCTCAGAGGCAAAACGGGCGGCCAGGCGGGTGTCGAGCACCAGGACCCGGTCACTCCCCTCGAGAGCCTGAACGAGCTTCCGGGTGACTATCTGGCCGTAGGGCTGGTCCAGGTAATCGCTGTTGTTCTCAAAGGGCAGCACAAGAACCCGGTTTTTCAGATGACGAACAGGGCCGGGCGCCGAGACCGTAAGGCGCGGGGTCTTCGCTCCCAGGCCCGCCTGGGGCAGACTTCCCGGTAGGAGGGAGGGGGAAGGTGGCTTTTCTCGTTCAGGACGCGGCGGATTGAGACCCTTGGTGTACTCGAGCTCATCAAGGGAGACAGTGGCGCCCTCGACGAACCCGTCGTCGCCCTTGCGCGATTTCAGTGACGAACAGGCGGACAGCGAGACGATCACGGAGCAGAGAAGGATCAGGAGTAGCCGTACCGCCGTGGTGCCCTGTTTGTCTGCTCTGGCCATCTCGGAAGCCCCCGATGTTGTTGTTGAAGACGATAGACCCTCGCCTCGAGCGGTGAGAGATCTTGAGATAATATCAGAAAACCGGAGCAAGGAAAAGCCCGGTCCCCCCCTTGGGGACCGGGCTTTCTAAACCAGAAGCGGCAACTTACTCAGGCAATGGCGAGCTTAGAAGTCGGCCTGGAAGTGGATACCGGCATAGATGTCGCTTCCGAGGTCGTTCTTGCCTGTGCCGAAAGCGTCCTTGTTCGCGTCACTGCCGTGATCCAGGTAGGTGATTTCAGGCTGGATGTAGAAGTTGTCGGTCAGGTTGTAGAGCACGTTGATGAAGAACCCATAGGTGCTGAGGTCACTCTCGTATCGAACGGTGTCAGTTCCCAGTTTGGCACTCGGCTTCTGCTCGACCGAGGCAGTCTGGTAACCACCGCCCAGGTTCAGGGCAACGGTCTCAAAGGGGAAGCTCAACTCGATAAAACCGCCCCAGCTCCTGCAGTCGTTGAGGTCGTTTCCGGCCACCGTCACACCCGGTGCTCCAAACACGGTTGTTGCGTTCGGACGGCCGTCGAAGCTGTTTGCACGGAGGCCCAGGTTGTTTCCCCACCAGCCCTCGTACACGATCTTCATGAAGTCGAGGTTGACCCTTCCGTCAATAGCCGCAGCATAGACACTGGCGCCCACGTCTTTGGTCCCTGGCTTGATCCCCTTGAGATCCCACTGCTGGTAGTACCCGCTCACTGTCACGGGGAACATCTCGCTGGCCGTGATGCCGACCGCGGCAGTAAGAGCCGGAATGTAGGTCTCGCTGACGAAGTTGGGGGTAACGATAGTTGTTGTTACTTGACCCGTGAGGGGATCTATCTCGTAGTCCTGTATACCAAGACTGGAGGCACTGGGGACCGTGAAGTTCTCGAGAGCGACCTTCAGGTTCCAGGTGTCAGCAGCATAGGTATACCGGAGCTGGGGCACCCGGCCGAAGTAGAGACACCCGTAACCGATGCTGGCCAGGTCGTCGGCCAGCCTCATGTCAGTAAACCCGAAGGCCATGACCGACCACGTGTGGCCGAAGAGCAGGCTTGAGCCGCCCCCCATATCCCAGGAAGCGTAGATGTGACGGGTGGAGACACCGGTTGATCCCATGGCGAACTCCATGAACCCGGTCACATCGCCCACCGTGGCCTTGAAGTTGATCCTGCCGTTGCCGGGGTTTACCAGGAAGAACTGGGTCTGTGAATCCTCGTTGGCACGCCCGGCCGTGAACCCCTGGCTGTCGCCGAGATCAGAGAACTGCCAGCCGGCATCGAGTCGAACGCTACCACCGATGGCGAATTCGGCAACAGCCCAGCTCGGGGCGGTCATGCCCAGCACAAAAACCGCTGCCGCAGCCAAAACAAATATCTTCTTCATCATTTACCTCCTCACATGCATGTTTTTTGTTCTTAGGGCAGATGCCCGAAAGACGAGAGGCCGTAACGGCCAAAAACCTGTTTCACCTCCTTTCCGTCAGAATTACACCTCCACCTCCCTCCAGAGAGAGGAAAAGCTGCTCAAACGCTTTACCGGCGGTAAATCCAGCTTACTGATAACATGCCTTATAGCACCAACAAAGGCCACTGTCAAGAGAAAAATTCATCAGATCCGGAAAAAAATCTCCTCCCTGTTTGAAAGCTCAGAAAAGCTCGTAGACGAGGACCGAGCTCGAGGCCCCGCTTCTCAGGGGCCCCTTTGAAACCCCTGTCATAACGATCTCGTCCTTGCCGTCGTTGTCGATATCCTCGACCTGGTAGTCTGAGATGTAGCCTGAGAACTCGGCTATCTTCCAGTTCTCCGCTAAACCGAACCCCCTCCAGGCGAGATTGACAAGCCGCGCCTGCCGATAGCTCCGGAGCCTCTCTACGATGTTGAGTTTGAACGTGTTCTGACTCACGATGACCTCTGAGATCCCGTCTCCGTCCAGGTCTCTCGTCAAGACCCTGCCGGGGATGTAGAGGCGCTTGTCAGCATCTGAAATACCCTGTGAGCCGATCGAGTAAAAGATATCCGAGGCCCCGTACTTTGCCGAGCTCTCCCATCGGAAGGCCCCCTGGGGGTTCATCACACGGAGTCGATCGTGGTAGTCCACGTAGATGACACTCGGCTCGCCCCGGCCTTCCACGTCCGCAATGGCAAGGCTGAAGACCGGAATCTCCTTCTTTATGAAGGGCTTTTTCTCCGGATGGAACCGCTTTTGTTTCCACTTGAAGCGGTAGATCGCCCCGTACGGGTGTTTGACGGAGCTCATCTTCTGCCCCACCAGGGTCAATCCCTTTCCGGGAATGTCTGTGACCCGGAAAAACCAACGGTCCCGGTCGCTGATCTTCTTGATCCTTCCCTGTTCAAACTCGAGGATAAAAGAGCGTAGACCTCCGCTTCTCATGTTACTCACAATGATCTCGGAAAAGCCGTTCCGATTCACATCGGCAACATCAAGGGTCAAAAAGTTGTCGTTCCGGCGGCCTCGGATCTTCCTGAATAGTTGGGGTTTTCCCCCGATCTGCTTGTAGATGAAGAGGGTGCGGCTGTCCATCAGGACCAATTCATTCAGTCCGTCTCCGTCTAAGTCCCCCACACCCAGACCTCGTATGAAAGTGGGAAGCGTCTGCAGGGTTTCAAGCCCCCGTGTAGGCTGAGGAGGAGGGGGTTTCTCACCCTTGACCCCTTCAACCACCTTCTCGTAGAATGCCGCGATCTTGGATTTCTCCGGAGGTTTCTCTTCCTTTTTGGGAGTAGCTGAAACGACTACGATACGCCTCCGTATGCTGTCGGCAAATTCGCCGAGCCCTTCCATGGCCGCGTCGAGCCCCCGGTATTGGGAGGCGACGCCCACGGGCGGCCCCGCCCTCTCGACGCTGATGAGCCTGGCGTCGAGATTGACGAACTCTCCCACCTTGGTAAGGTTGCCTACGATTGCGTAGTCCGCGTTGAGCCGAGAGCTTATCTCGCGTACGGCCTCGTCGGTCACCCCCGAGAGGTCGCGTCCGGACAGGGCGTCTCTCACCGTGCGGAAGTCGACCACTTCCATGTCTCCTCCCTCGATGAGCCGCCCCGAGATGGTGACAAAGATGGCCTCCTGGAGGTAGTCGAGATTCTCCTTGGCGTGGAACTGAAAGGGGAAGACGGCGACCCTTATGGGGTTCTCACCCCTGACTTCTCCTCCCGAGAGGAGAGAAATGCACCATAAGATCGGCAAAAGGAATAAGGACATCCTAACCAGGGACTTCACCTTTGATTCTCCTGACCGACACTCGGTATGGAACCGGCCTATCACGAAATGAATATGCCTTTATACTCCACCCCCGGACAGGTGTCAACGCCGGGAGGCCGTCGAGATCCACCTGCTGATTCCGGAGCTTCTGAGAATAGGAGCGAAAGTCAATTTACGATTCCATGCTTCAGGCGGTGAGGTGGTTTTCGATGAACCGACTATTACTGCTCAACCATCCTGCTATTCTGAGGGGCAGAGCAACGAAGAATCTCGCTTCTATTCCGGTCATTCGTCCTAACTCAGACTATTGACCCATTCTGTTCCTCCTTGGGTCTGCTCGAGAGCCTGCCCTGAACCGAGTGAGGGGACGATTCTGACAGACCTTGGGGGGCGAAGAATCTCTGTTCCCGGACTGACTGAAGCTCCCGGTGGCAACGCGAGTGGAGATAGATGACCGATCAGGGGTGCTTTGTAAATCCCAAGCACGGGCCCGTCGGGCTGACCGCCCCCCGGGCTCAAGCCGATACTCTCACCAGCAGGGCCGCTCCTGTGTCTCCGGCCGCACAGCCCGTAAAAAGGCCGTAACCTCCGCCGAGCACGACCACTTCCTCTATGAGTTCGATGATGCAGCGGCCGGCGGTCGGTCCCTGGGGATGGCCGAAGACGATGGGGCTCCCGTAGTTGTTGAACTCCATTACATCTATGCCCAGCTCTCGGGCCATGTATATGTCGTTGGCTGCAAAGGGGTTGTGGGTCTTGATGGCCTTGAGGTCCTTGATATCGACCCCTCCCCTTTCCAGGGCCATTCGTGCTGCAGGCACCACGGCCATTGCCATATGGGCCCTCGGGGCCCGGCCGAAGCCGTAGGAGACGATCTGGATCTCCACCGCAGGGTCGGGGCTCAGCTCCCTGGCCCGGTCGCGAGTTGTGACGACGATGGCACAGTTTCCGTCTGCAGGATGGGTTTGGGCTCCGAAGGTATGTACCCCGTCGGGAATGACCGGTTTGAGTCTGGCCAGCCCCTCGGCGGTCGTAGGAGTGATGCCTTCGTCCTCCTCGAGGATGCCCGTCTCCTTCTTGGTCTTCCGGTATTCCACGGGAAACATGTATCGCTTCTGGAACTGCCTGTCATCGGCAAGGCTGTCCAGATACTGCTCGTAACGCCTGAGGGCCACGGCATCGCAGTCCTCCCTGGTGATGCCGCCGACTTTGGCCACCACATTTTCTGCGGTCTGAATCATCCGGACGCCTCCCCAGGGATCGAAGTCGAAGTTGTCCATGAGCCAATTCTCAGAGACGACCTGGGCGCCCGGGGCGAGGGGGTTGGGCCAGACCGTGTGCGGGCCGTTGGAGGTGCGGTCCGTCATGAGGGTGAGAACCGTGGAGTAGAGACCAGTTTCGATGCCCAAGGCCGCCTCGTTGATGCAGGTGGTCGAGGTGGAGCACGCCTGGGAGATATGGCATGCGGCGATCTCGGTGGCTCCGATCAAGGCGGCAGCCCAGGGGGCGGCGTAGAAGGTGTGGAGCTGGCCGATGGTTTTCCCAAGAAAGAGATAGTCGAACATCTTGGGATCGAATCCCTTTTCGGCGAGCCACCTCCTGGCCGTGGCCGCGCCCAACTCGACAGAGTGTTCATGCTGGAGGCTGCCCTGCCACCGGGCAAAGGGTGAACTGTAGTAGCCTCGATAGGGAATAAAGGCCTTCTCGTACATGGTTCTCTCCTCACCTGTTTGTTGGAACACGATAGGGTATCTACGTGGTGGTTGCTTGACCGTTTTTTCACATGACCCAAGGTAGTACAAAGGGGTTCCGGTGTCAAGGCAACAGGGTTGAGGATTCTGCTCGATTTCCGGGGGCGTTTCTCGATTCCCAAAGGGTATCTCTCGGCTGCTCGCTCCCGGGCTCGCGGGCTGGGAATTCTTGCCCCTTCCCCACGAACCACGCCCCACGAACACGAATCACGAACCACGCCCCACGAACACGAATCACGAACACGAATCACGAACACGCCCCACGAACACGAATCACGAACACGAATCACGAACACGAATCACGAACACGCCCCTCCCCTTCGACTCCGCTCAGGACAGAGCCCCCCGTTCTTTTCCGATGGGTACCCTACCGCTTCCGCAATGCCGTTCGGGAACAAGCACGCTGCCCAAAAGTCAGGCAACTCCACGCCCCGGAACCCTTGACAAAGGGCCTCTTTTATCAAAGAATGATTTGAAACGATTCCAGGGAAGGGACAGGGGAAAAATGGGCTATGAGAACATTTTGTTTGAGGTTGACGGGGCCGTGGCCAGAATCACCATCAATAGGCCGCCCCATAACGTGCTCGATATCCAGACCATGAGGGAGATCAATGAGGCCATCGAAGAGGCCCAGCGGGTTCCGGGCCTGAAGGCTTTGGTGGTCGGGGCTGCAGGTGACAGGGCCTTCTCCGCCGGTGTGGATGTGAGGGATCACACGCCGGAGAAGATGGATGAGATGATCGAGGTCTTCCACAGGATCTTTCGGCTGCTCGCCGCATGCCCCATACCGACCATTGCCGTGGTATCAGGCATGGCCCTGGGAGGAGGATGTGAAGTTGCGGCTTTTTGCGACATGGTGATCGCTTCGGACAGGGCGAGCTTCGGGCAACCTGAGATCAAGGTGGGAGTCTACCCCTCAATGGCTGTGGCTTGGTTTCACAGGGTCATCGGGCTGAAGAAGAGCTACGAGCTGCTTCTCACAGGGGAGACCATCAGCGCGGTCGAAGCCGAACGGATCGGTCTTGTCAACCAAGTGGTCCCCCATGAGGAGCTCGACCTTGCGGTGAGGAGGTTCCTGAGTCACCTCACGGACAAGAGTTCCGCTGTTCTCAAGTGGGCAAAGACCGCGATGAGACACGGAATGGGTGTGGAGTTTGAGAGGGGGTTGGAGGCCTCAGAGATCATTTACAAACACGGCCTCATGGAGACCGAGGATGCAAAGGAGGGAATCTCGGCTTTCCTTGAAAAAAGAAAGCCGGTTTGGAAGGAGAGATAGGCGGGTGCAAAGGGCGTTCAAATCGTTTGAATTGTTCGAGGCGCAGATCGATCACGCAACGGTGAGACGGTCTGCACGCAGGTGAAGCGGCTCGAAGGAGTGAAGCGGTCGAGCAACTTGAACGTCTGCATGAGTGCAGGAGGCGTTGGATCGGAAAGGACGGACGAGCATGATCACTGCCGGAGTGGATATCGGGTCCCTCTCCGTAGAGACCGTGATCTACGAAGATGGCAAGGGGATGATCGCCTACGCTCTGGGGCTTGTGGGTGGAAGCAGCAGGGATGCATCGAGTCGTTCGCTGGAGGAGGCTTTGGGGCTTGCCCGGCTCGGGAGAGCGGACATCGCCCGTGTCGTCTCCACGGGCTCGGGCCGGGAGATCCTCGACCTTGCGGACGAGAACATAACCGAGATCACGTGCATCGCCAGGGGGGTCCATTTTCTGTTCCCCCAGTGCCGAACCATCATCGATATCGGCGGGCAGGACACCAAGGTTATCCGGATCGACGAGGCGGGTCGGGTCGTCTCCTTTGACATGAACGACAAGTGTGCCGCGGGTACGGGGCGGTTTCTGGAGGTTATGGCCCATGCCCTTGACGTGGGTCTGGAGGAGATGGGAGAACGGTCGCTCAGGTTCCGGAACGCCATCGAGATCAGCAGTGTGTGCACGGTCTTTGCGGAATCTGAGGTCATCTCTCTGGTTTCAGAGGGCAGGGCCGTAGACGACATCCTCCATGCCCTCCACCATGCTGTTGCGGACAGGACCCTGAGCCTGCTGGACCGGGTTGGTGTTGAGGGAACGGTCGCCATGACGGGCGGCGTGGCCAAGAACATCGGCGTAGTCAGGGCGCTGGAGGAGAAGATGGGCCTCTCCTTGAAGATCTATTCGGAGCCCCGGATCGTCGGTGCGCTGGGTGCGGCCCTGCTTGCAGCGGAGAGGAAATCCCGATAAGCCCTGCCTCCCGTATTCGAGAATCAGGGCAGTATTTGTCGAATCTCTTGCGGTCCAACCTTTCCCTCCAGGATCGCCCAGTGAGTTCAGGAGCGAGGGGGTAAGAGGCATCCTCAAAACGGGGATACTCCCGGGATCGCGTGATTGACTTTGCATGGGGGGCATGTTAAGCATAGACTTTTGCGGTTTCCCAGTTGTGCTGTTGAGGCTGACGTCGTTCGTCTTCCGATCTGTAAGGGGTCGTACCGGCCGACAAGAGAGAGCGATCCATGTCAGGGTCCATCAAGTCCGTTGGAATCATAGGAAAGAGAAACAGCCCAGAGGCGGTTGCCGTGGTGGAGAATCTGGTCGAGTGGTTCAGAGAGAAAGAGATCGAGGTATTTCTCGACAGTGAAATGGCGGCCGCCATCGGCCATGTCTCCTCTTGGCCGGGGGAGAAGATCCTGGCGCCACTCGACTTGCTGATAGTTCTGGGGGGGGATGGAACCCTGCTGAGCGTGATCAGGCGCACCGGTGAGGAGGGGGTGCCGATCCTCGGTGTCAATCTGGGAGGATTGGGATTTCTCACGGAAATCACCCGGGAAGAGCTCTTTCCTGTTCTGGAAAAGGTGGTCGAGGGGAGGTTCCGGACTCATGACAGGGTCGCCCTGAGAGCAGGGGTTGTCCGGAGGGGCGAGGAGGTCGCCGCGTTCCGGGTTCTCAACGATGCCGTGATCAACAAGGGTGCCCTGGCCAGGATTATCTATCTGAAAACTACGATCAACGGGGAATATGTGGCCACATTCAGGGCAGACGGACTGATACTGTCGACCCCTACGGGCTCGACAGCCTACTCCCTCTCGGCGGGGGGGCCGATTGTCTACCCCTCTCTTGAAACGATCATCATCACGCCTATCTGTCCCCACACACTCACCAATCGGCCTATCATCATTCCCGATGATGTGGTCGTCAGAGTCACCCTCGAGTCCGAAAGCGAAGAGGTCTTTCTTACACTCGACGGCCAGGAGGGCTTTCCCATGGAAAGGGGCGACACGGTCGAAGTCCAAAAGGCACCTGGGAGGGTCTTGTTGATCGAGTCTCCGTACAAGGGGTATTTCGAGGTTCTCAGAACAAAACTGGGATGGGGAGAGAGCTCGGCATCGGACGATCGTCATGCTGGTGGAACTTAGGATCAGAGACCTTGCTATCATCGATGAGGTGGACATCACCTTCTCGAAGGGCCTCAACGTTCTGACAGGGGAAACCGGGGCGGGAAAGTCGATTATTCTCAATGCAGTCAACATGCTCCTTGGAGATCGGTCCTCCGAGGAATCGATCAGGACGGGTGCCGAAAAGGCTACTGTAGAAGCGGTCTTCGATGTTTCGGATTATCCCCATCTCAGGGAGAAGCTCAGGGGCGTGGGGGTCACCGGCGAAGGTGAAATCCTGATCAAACGGATCGTTTCCCGTTCCGGCAGAGGTCGGGTTTTTCTGAACGGCGACCTTGCCAGCCTCGCCGCCGTCTCCAGGATCGTGGAAGTGCTCCTGTCGATCTATGGCCAGCACGAGCATCAGACCCTTCAAAGGGCGGAAAACCACATCGATATCCTCGATGAATACGGGGGGCTGATCCCACTGCGGGGCCGGTTTGAAGAGGCCTTCCGGGAAGCCGAGAGGCTGACAAGGGAGATCGCCTCCCTCAAGGAGGAGGAGGAGCGGTCCATAAGGGACAGGGAATTAATGACTTTCCAATCCCAAGAGATTGCGGCTGCAAACCTCCACGAGGGGGAGGAAGAGACCCTGGGGGAACAGAGGAGGATCCTCGCGAATGCGGAGAGACTCTTTGAGCTGGCGGGTCTGGCCGAGGGAGTTCTCTATTCCGGTGAATCTTCGATTATTGAGAAACTCCACGTGGCTCTTCAGAAGGTCCGGGAAATCACCCGGATCGATCCTTCCCTGCAATCCCTTGCCGAGACCATCGAGTCTGTCTTCTATCAACTGGAGGAGGTGGCATACTCCCTGAGGGATTATCAGGGGAAGATCCAGTGTGATCCGGATGGATTGGAGGCCGTGGAAAGGCGGTTCGAAGAGATTCGGCGGCTGAAGATGAAGTACGGCCAGACAATCGGGGAGATTCTCCAGTTCAAGGAACGGATAGACCGGCAACTCGAAACCTTCGACTCCAACCGGCTCCGGATCGAAGCACTCCAGGGCCGCCTGGCCGAGGTGGAGCAGAGGGCGATGGAACTTGCCCGTGCGCTTTCCGAGGAGCGGAGAACAAAGGCCGTGGCTTTTGAGAAGGCCATGGAGGGGGAACTCTCGTCCCTGGGCATGGGGAACACGGTTTTTGAGGTTCGCTTCGGGGCTGAGAGACAGGCAGCGAGGGAGAAATGGAGCTTTGTCCAGGGTATCCCTCTGGCTTCGAAGGGGATGGACACGGTGGAGTTCTACATCTCTCCAAATGTGGGTGAAGAGCCGAAGCCTCTCAGCAGGATCGCCTCGGGGGGAGAGCTCTCGCGCATAATGCTGGCCATGAAGCGGATCATCGCCTCAGCCGAGCCTGGACAGACCCTGATCTTTGACGAAGTCGACGCCGGGATAGGAGGAGCGGTGGCAGAGGTGGTGGGCAAGAAATTGAAAACCCTCTCCTTGCACCACCAGGTTCTCTGTGTAACACATCTGCCACAGATCGCCTGCTTTGCCGATGTCCATCACAGGGTGATCAAGAGGGCACACGAGAATCGTACCATAACCGAGACAAAAGAGCTCGGCCCTGCAGAACGGGTGGATGAGATTGCACGTATGATGGGTGGCGCTGAGATCACGGAGAAGACGCGGGCTTACGCGTCGGAGATGATCGAGAAGGCATCACAAGAACCCGGGTGAAGGAATCGGTCCTATCCCTCTTCTCCGAGCAGTATCCTCAAGACGAGATTTGCCTGGTGATGGGCTGCGATTCCGACCCTGGGTGCCATGAGGCCCATACCCGGCCTGGCCGCCGTCTGCTGGTCACCTACGATGTAGATCCTCGACGAGAAGCGGGTTGTCTGGATGGTATTGCTGTCTTCGTATCCGGCCAGTCCGGATGCCCCGACGATGTACTTGTCAGGGTAGAGTTGCGAGACCCTATTGATGAGCATGGCTTTCATGTCCGCCCTGTCGAAAGCCTCTACCACGATGTCGACATCTGCGAAGATAGGACCGATGTTTTCCGGATCGAGGACCACTCGGTGGGTGATGAGGGTTACATAGGGGTTTATCCTTACCAGGCTCTGCCGCAGGGCCTCGACCTTTACCATCCCAATCTGATCTACGAAGTACTGCTGTCGGTTGAGATTGCTCGGTTCGACCACGTCGTAGTCGGCGAGAACCAGGGTTCCCACTCCCACCCGGGCCAGGGCGAAGGCGATTTGAGAACCGAGCCCTCCCAGCCCGGCGATGCCGACCCGGCCTCTCTTGACTTTCTCGTGGACCCCGGGGGTGTGGCGGGACATCATCAAGACCTCGAGTTCTTCTCTTGATGGGACCTCGCCTCTTTTGATGAAGACCACCCTGTCTCCATCCTTGAGGGGGATGTTCTCCGCCACCGGGAAACCGTTATAGATTACCAGGTCTGCGTCGGGTTTGACTTCGGCTTTCAAGTCCATCAGGCCGAGCCGCGGGGTCACCTCGCGCGGCCTCTCGTTGACTCTCACGGTGATCATGACGAGCCTCCCGGGAATCGGTTTTCCGGCGCCTTGACACAGAAACGACGCCCCCGTGCCGCTGCGACTGCTTCGGCCGGCGAGCATCAGGAGAGTTCCGGCCGCCCATCTCGGCAGAGATCATCCGCCCTTGCAGGAGTGAGATTCTCTTGTCTCGGGCCCTCTATGACTTCCTAGCTTAGCCGAGGTTTATTGACGAGTCAAGGGAGAAGGTATGTGGAGTTTCGTCAGTTTTCGGCCGGGGATTCTTGCAAATATATGACTCCACGATTTTTTTCTGTTTTGGCAGGAGAAAACCCCTGCCCCCTCGCTCCTGGGCTCACGCGGTGACCCTATCGAGGTTCGCGGGTGGAGAGTTACTGCCCCTTCCCCAGCAACACGACCCACGACTCACGAACACGACTCACGAACACGACTCACGAACACGACCCACGAATCACGAACACGACCTTTCCCGCCGCTTCCGCAATGTCGCCCGGAGGCAGGGGTGTTCTCCAAAAGCCAGGAAAATCCACAGAAGGTATGGGAGGTGAAAGGGCCTCCAGCGCCTCTCCATTTCTCGAGAAGGCCCTTATCTCTTCGCTTCCAAGCTCCGCCCCTGTAAGGTAATGGTCTCCCATGACCTCTGTTTGACTTTACGGCGCCAGGGTGTTATGAAATGCCTTTAATCTGAGACCTTGCCGGTCGATCGGCTGATCGCGGAGGGGATTCAAGTACCGGTTGAGAGAGGAAGAGACAAAATGAGGCGTATTGCGATCATGGGGACCGGTTCATATGTACCGGACCGGGTTCTGACCAACACGGATTTGGAAAAGATCTTATGGACGTCGGACGAGTGGATAAGCAAGCGGACAGGGGTCAGGGAACGGAGAATCGCGGCCCATGATCAGTATGCCTCTGACCTGGGCAGGGAGGCGTCACTCAGAGCCATGGAGGTTGCCGGGCTCTCTCCCTTGGAGGTGGAACTGATAGTACTGTGTACCATGACCCCGGACACGGCGTGTCCCTCCGGGGCCAACTGGCTGGAGGCTTCGCTGGGGGCGGAAAATGCGGTCTCCTTCGATGTTGTCGCCGCCTGCAGCGGCTTTGTCTTCGGTCTTTCGGTGGCCGAACAGTATCTCAAGACCGGAGTCTTCGGCAACGCTCTGGTCGTGGCTTCGGAAGTGATGAGCCGGACCCTGGACTGGACGGACAGGGAGAGTTGCATCCTGTGGGGGGATGGATCGGGTGCGGTGGTGCTGAAGGCGGTAGAGGGCGATGATGGAGGATACAGCGAGATACTCTCCACCCACATCCATACGGACGGCAAGAACGGGCAGAACCTCCTCCTTCCGGGAGGGGGGTCAAAGACGACCCCTATTTCACATAGGAGTGTGGATCAGAGGCTTCACACCTTACGGATGATTCGAGCAAGCGATTCGGTGAGGGTGGCGGTCAGGTACTTTGCCGAAGCCGCCGAGGAGGCTGTCTTTAAGAACGGGTACACCCTCGACGACGTAAAGGTCATCGTTCCCCATCAGGCCAACATCCGGATCCTCCAACAGATGGCAAAGAGACTGAAGGTACCCATGGAGAAGGTCTATCTCACGGTCGCCAAGTATGGAAACATCTCCTCGGCCACGGTCCCCATAGCTCTCGATGAAGCCGTCCGGGACGGAACGATCGAGAAGGGGGATCTCGTGGTCTTGACCGCATTTGGAGGAGGACTGACCTGGGGGAGTTCTTTGATTCGGTGGTAATGAGGTCCTCCACGCCTTTGCAGGAGCAAGGGGCAAATTTTGTCTCTCTGGTTGAAAACCGGTCGGGGCACGGCCTTTTGGGGAGGACGGGCCGTTTATGTAAATTGCCTTTTATGTCGAATAGTTATATATGTCGTACCCGGGAGGTTCCTGAATGGTGAAGCAGTTGGTATCGTAATTGCACAATGCTCTAACCGTCCGTGGTGGAGCAGGAATCCCTCTGACAATGGAGGACTCGATAGGCGAAAAAAAACTTGACACCCCATACCCCTTTTGATATTTAGGCTATTAGTATGACAAGGTGTCTCAGAAAAAGGGGGGCGTTTTGGCTGGTGATCATCTCACCATTCTCGTTTTTTCGAAGAATTCGTCGAATGTAAGGCGTTACAGGGTACCAAGACTCCTCTTCAGGGCACTGGCTGTCGTGTTGCCCCTGCTCGTCGGCATGACTGTCCTCCTCGGTTTGAATTTTCTTCGGAGTCCGAGACATGCCAGCCTGATTGCCCAACTCCAGGAGGGGAACAAGGCCCGGCGTGAGGAGATCCGATTCTTTTCCGAGAGGATCGCAGAGCTGCAGAATCAAATCGCCCAGATGGAAGAGTACGACTCCAAGCTCCGGGTCATCGCAAACCTCGAGAACCGGCCGAGTTCCCTGTTCGGGGTTGGGGGTCCGCTGTTGGAGGATCTTCGAGCGAGGATGAGCCGTCGGGGAGGTCTCGAGACTTCCCAGGGCCGGCCTGACGCGGGCCCGAGTGCATCCACTTCGCAGACTCAGGTGCCCCAGAAAGGGGTGCATCGGTCGGCGGCGCTGGTCCATAAGGGCCGAAGGGCTTCCCCCTATGTACCGTCGATATGGCCCACCCGGGGTTGGATTACAGGGGATTTCGGGTGTCGAATCTCCCCGTTGACAGGGCAGCTGGAGATGCACCAGGGGCTGGAGATTTCGAATTCACTGCACACTCCGGTTGTCGCTTCGGCTTCCGGTCTTGTGACTACGGTAGGGACGGATCCTGACCACGGCAAGATGGTCGTCCTCAGCCATGGCCACGGTATCATCACAAGATACGGTCACCTCGATGAGGTTGAGGTGAAGATCGGCCAGAATGTGAGGAGAGGCGAAGTGATCGGCAAGATGGGGACTACCGGCCGTTGCACGGGGCCTCAACTCTACTACGAAGTCAGGGTCAACGGCATTCCTCTCGATCCCAGAGATTTTCTCTGTAACTGAGAGGCCCTCTGCTACCAGGAGCCTTCTCTCCAATCGGTTTTTCCCTTCCTTTTTTCCAGTGGTATTACCAGAGGCCGGCTGCCCCCAGCCTCGGTGCCCGCCCGGATCCGCGCTTGCGGAAAGATCGACGCACCTTGCGACATGCCCCTCGAAAATTGGCGGAGCCCCTCGGATGGCGGGGCCGGTTGAATCACCTCGGGGAAGGCAGTATAATGGTTTGGATTTACAAGTAAAGGAGCAGCGGTCATGCTTTCCATAGTAAAGAAGGTGGTGGGCACAAAGAATGATCGAGAGCTCCGGCGAATTCGGCCTTTGGTCGGACAGATCAACGCGTTGGAGCCTTCCGTCCAAAAGCTCAGCAATGCCGAACTTCGGGCAAAGACATCGGAGTTTCGTGAGAGAATCGATCGTGGGGAGCCCCTTGACAGCCTTCTTCCTGAGGCGTTTGCAGTGGTCCGTGAAACGAGCAGGAGGACCCTGGGTGAGCGCCACTTCGACGTTCAGCTGATCGGGGGAGTGGTCCTTCACGAGGGTAAGATCGCGGAGATGGCAACCGGTGAGGGAAAGACCCTGGTGGCTACACTCCCCGTCTATCTCAACGCTCTACAGGGCAGGGGCGTCCATGTGGTGACCGTGAACGACTATCTGGCAAGGCGTGACAGTGAGTGGATGGGAACGATCTACGGCTTCCTGGGCCTGACGGTGGGTGTCATTTACCATGACATGGATCCCGAGGCCAGAAAGAAGGCGTACCGGGCCGACGTCACCTATGGTACGAACACCGAATTCGGTTTCGACTACCTCCGGGACAACATGGCCATAGACGTGGAAGGCATGGTCCAGAGGGAGCACCACTACGCTATCGTGGACGAGGTGGACAGCATCCTCATCGATGAGGCGAGAACTCCCCTGATCATCTCGGGACCTGTGGAACACTCCACCCACCATTTCAGGGAGGTGAAGGGACCGGTTGAGAGACTGGTAAGGAACCAGAACAGCCTCGTCAACCGTTTCGTTTCAGAAGCCGAGAAGATGCTCGAGGACGGGGAGACCTACGAGGCAGGGATACGTCTCCTCCAGGTCAAAAGAGGGGCACCCAAGAACAAGCGGTTTCTCGCTCTGATGGAGGAGGCCAAGTACAAGAAGCTGGTCGATCGCGTGGAACTGGATTTTATCCGGGACAAGCGGATGGACGAACTCGACGAAGAACTCTTCTACTCCATCGATGAGAAGTCCAATGTCTGCGATCTTACCGAAAAGGGCAGGCGGGCCCTGTCACCGGGGGATCCCGATTTTTTTGTCCTCCCGGATTTGAGCCAGGCCGATGAGGAGCTCGGGGAGACCGAAGAGGAGAGAATCAAGAGACGACACAAGCTCGAACGGGAGTACGCAGAGAAGGCGGAAAAGATCCACAATATCACCCAGCTTCTCAAGGCATACAGCCTCTTCGAGAGGGACGTGGAGTACGTGGTCAGCGACGGCCAGGTGATCATCGTGGATGAGTTTACAGGCAGGCTCCTGCCCGGCCGCAGGTACAGCGACGGATTACACCAGGCGATCGAGGCCAAGGAAGGTGTGTCGATCGAGAGAGAGAACCAGACCCTGGCCACGATCACGATCCAGAACTATTTCAGGATGTATGAGAAGCTGGCCGGTATGACCGGAACGGCGGATACCGAAGCTGCCGAGTTCAACAAGATCTACAAACTCGACGTGGTGGTGATCCCCACGAACATGCCCATGATCAGGAAATCGTATCCCGACGTGATCTACAAGACGGAGAGGGAGAAGTTCCGTGCGGTGGCCGACGAGATCGAGGAGCTTCACCGCCAGGGGCATCCGGTCCTTGTGGGAACGGTGAGTATCGAGAAATCCGAGCGGCTGAGTAACCTTTTGAAGAAGAGAGGGATCCGCCATCACGTGCTCAATGCAAAGCAGCACCAGCGAGAGGCGGAAATCATCGCCCAGGCGGGAAGAAAGGGAGCCGTAACGATATCCACGAACATGGCCGGACGAGGGACGGACATCCTGTTGGGCGGCAATCCGAAGTTCCTGGCAGGGGTATCTTTTTCTCCTGATGCGACGGACCGTGAAAAGCAAAAGGCCTTGGAAAAGGCCATGGCAACGGCGGCAAGGGAAAAGAAGGAGGTTCTCGCCCTCGGAGGCCTCCACGTGATCGGCACGGAACGGCACGAGAGCCGGAGGATCGACAATCAGCTCAGAGGAAGGGCCGGACGGCAGGGTGATCCTGGCTCTTCCAGGTTCTATCTCTCCCTGGAAGACGACCTCATGCGGATCTTCGGGTCTGAGCGGATCGCCAATGTCATGGACCGCTTGGGGATCGAAGAAGACCAGCCCATCGAACACAGGTTCATCTCCCGGGCGATCGAGAACGCCCAGAAAAAGGTGGAGGCCCACAACTTCGATATCCGGGAGCACCTCCTGAAATACGATGACGTAATGAACAAGCAGAGGGAGGTGATCTATGAAAGGCGCAGCCAGATCCTAAGAAAAGACGATCTGAAGGATACGGCCAGGGAGATGATGGAGGAACTCGTGGACGATCTCATCGAGGTCCATACCGATGAGAAATCCTTCCCAGAGGAGTGGGACCTGGAAGGCCTCAAGAAGGACTTCTACGAGAACTTCCAGTTTTTTCTCGATCTTGATCACCAGTCCCTGGAAGAGCTGACCCGGGAGGGGTTGAGGGAGCGTATGCTGAGGGCGGTATTCGACCGCTATGAGGAGAAGGAGGCCGAAATAGGAGCCCCCCTTCTCAGGCGTCTCGAAAAGGTGATAATGCTCGACGCCATAGACCACTTCTGGAAGGAACACCTTCTGGGAATCGATCAGTTGAAGGAAGGGATCGGCCTTCGTGGATACGGCCAGAAGGATCCCCTGATTGAATACCAGAAGGAGGGGTATGAGATGTTCCTCGACACCCTCGAGGAGATCAAGAAGGGGACCGTAAAGAACCTCTTCAGATTCAGCCTGGTTCGTGAGGAGCCGAGAGAAGAGAGGAGGCCGAGGTCGCAGAGGATGGTTTTCAGCCGGGGAGAGATGCCCCAGCTCGTGCCGCAGGAGATGGCCATGGCGGCCGAGGCCGGAGGCGGAAGAACCGTTGAAACCGTGAGGCGGCAGGGGCGGAAGATTGGACGGAATGAGCCTTGTCCTTGCGGGAGCGGGAAGAAGTACAAGAAGTGCTGCGGCCGTAATGCATAGTGGGTGAGGAACTATGACGGAGGAGAGAGAGGATCTGTTTCTGGTGCCTGGATTCCAGTTCAGCGGGATCTCTGGCGGGATCAAGAAGAATGGGGCCAGGGATCTCGGCCTCATTCACTCGGATACGGTCTCGACTGCCGCCGGGGTTTTCACGACCAATCGGGTCAAGGCTGCTCCGGTCCTGTTGGACATGGAGAGAATCCGGCAGGGGAGGTGCCAGGCCATCCTGGTGAACAGCGGGAATGCCAATGCCTGTACAGGGAAGAAGGGACGCGAGAATGCACGGCTTCTTGCGGATCTTGTGGCGGACGAGTTGGGTATTTCCCGCGATCTGGTTCTTGTGGCGTCAACCGGCGTGATCGGCCAGCCGCTGCCCATGGACCGAGTCGTCAAGAAACTCCCCAAGCTGGTCCAGGAACTGGCGCCTCATGGGGTGAAGATGCTGGCCGAGGCTATGATGACGACAGATACCCGGCCGAAGATAGACCGTGAAACCCTCGCCATCGACGGGGGTGAGATCCACATCTGCGGCGTGGCCAAAGGGGTCGGTATGATCCACCCCCGGATGGCCACAATGCTTTCATTCATCGTGAGCGACGTTTCGATCTCACAGGAGTTGCTTGCGGCCTTGACCAGAGAGGGGGCGGAAAGGACCTTCAACCGTGTGACAGTCGACGGCGACACGAGTACCAATGATACGCTGCTTGTCCTTGCAAACGGCCGGGCTGGAAATCGACGAATCGACCGGTCCTCCTCCTCCCTTTCGGCCCTTTTCCAGGAGAAGCTCTGGGCCGTAATGGACCGGCTGTCGAAGAAGCTGGTGGAGGACGGGGAGGGGGCCACCAAGTTCGTTGAGATCCTGGTCAGGGGAGCTCCGGAAGAAGAGGACGCCTTGAAGGTGGCGTTCAGCATCGCTCATTCACCCCTGGTCAAGACGGCTTTCTTTGGCGAGGACATGAATTGGGGCAGGATCCTCTGTGCTGCAGGCTATTCCGGGGTGGCAATAGATCCGGACAGTCTGGACCTCTTCCTGGACGACGTGCTCATCGTCCAGAACGGTCTCGGCTGTGGCAAGGAGGCCGAAGAGAAGGCGACAGAGGCGATGAGGAAGAGATCCTTCACGGTCACCCTCGATCTCCATCTCGGAACGGCAGGGGCCTCGGTTTTCACCTCGGACCTCTCCTACGACTATGTGAGGATCAACGGGTCCTACCGGTCCTGATACTCCGTACAAAGCCTTTAGGAAAGGAAGAACTCTTATGGATAAGAGCCAGCGTCCCGGATCCAAGAACCGGATTCTGTCCAAGGAACAGGTCGATCGCGTCAACGAGTATTCTCTAAGGGTTCTGGAAGAGATCGGGTGCAAGGTCCTCTGTGATGAGGCTCTGGACATCCTCGGCAGGATCGGGTGTGATGTGAGCCGTCCCGAACGGGTGAGGATCCCCCGCGGGCTTGTTATGGAGGCGATCGAGGCGGCCCCCAAAACGATCGAGGTATTCAACCGGGACGGGGAGAAGGCCATGACGTTCGCCGAGGACTCCTGCTACTACGGGACAGGTTCTGACTGCCCTACGACGATCGATCTCTACTCAGGGGAGCGGAGGCCCTGTACAAAACAAGATGTGGGAAGGCTGGCCCGTTTCTGTGACGGCCTTGCCAATATCGACTTTGTAATGTCCTTCGGGATCGCCAACGACGTACCCCAGGGGGAAAGCTTTGTTCACCAGTACGAGGCCATGCTGCTGAATACGAAAAAACCCGTCATCGTCACCGGACACGGCAGAAACGATATGACGACCATCATAGAGATGGGTGCAGCCGCAGCAGGTGGCCTGGATCGCCTGGAGGAACGGCCCCATCTCATTCTCTATACCGAGCCTGTCTCTCCTCTGGTCCATACGGAGATGGGGGTGGGCAAGGGGCTTGTCTGTTGTGACCATGGGATCCCCTTTATCTACATCGGCAGTCCCATGATGGGAGCGACCGGCCCCGCAACCCTGGAGGGCATCCTGGTTCAAACGGTTGCGGAGTCCCTTTCCGGCCTGGTCATATTCCAGGGGAAGAAACCCGGAGCGAAATTCATCTTTGGCGGCGATGCGACCTGTATGGACATGAGGACGACTCTTTTCAGCTATGGAGCCCCGGAACTCAATATCCTGAACGCTGCCTTGGCTGATATGGCCCACTTCTACGGGCTTCCCTTCTTCTGCCTGGCCGGGGCTTCGGATGCCAAGGTGCTGGATGCCCAGGCAGGCCTCGAATATGCCATGTCCATCTACAATGCCACCCTTAACGGATGCAACATCATCCATGATTGCGGCTACCTGGAGTCGGGTCTGACGTCCTCCTTCGAGTCTGTGCTTTTCGCCGATGAGATCATCGGCATGGTAAAGCACATGCTCCGGCCCCTCCGGTTCGACGGGGAGACGGTTCCTCTGGAACTCATGGACAGAGTCGGTCCGGGAGGGAACTTCCTGATGGAGGATCACACCCTGGCAAACTTCAAGAGGACCTTCTGGTTCCCCCGGTTTCTGGACCGGAACGTCCACGAGACCTGGCAGCAGGAGGGATCGAAGGACCTCAGGACGGTGCTCGGGGAGAGGGCGAGGGCGATTTTTGAGGCTCACAGCCCGCCTGTGCCATCCGAAGAGGTCGTCCGGTCGATCCGGAATATCGTGGCCGCCCACAAGCCTGACGTGCATGCCTCTTGAGGCCCGGTCTGGGGAAGTGTCTCTCGGGTGAGGTAGCCGGCAGGGGCAGTACCCCCGAGTGACGGTTTTCCCGATCCCCTCGAAGGGGAAGAGATCCAAAAGGTGAGATCAGTGAACCGGAGAGAGAGAGTTCTTACCACCCTCAGCCACAGAGAACCGGATCGCGTGCCCATCGATCTGGGTGGATCTGATGCAAGCGGAATCACGGCGATCGCCTATAACAGGTTCAAGTCCTTTCTCGGTTTGAAAGGGGGGAGGACGCGGGTTTTCGATCCCTACCAGCAGATCGTGGATATCGAAGAGGAGGTCTTGCACGCTGTCAGAAGCGACGTCCGATCGGTCATGATCGAGCCGAAACGCTACAAGCCGTGGAAACTACCCGACGGTTCGGACTGCGAGATTCCTGAGAGGTGGAGCCCGCAAACCAGGGAGGACGGTTCTCAGGTGGTCTTGAACGACCAGGGAGAGATCACCGCTCTCATGCCCTCGGCAGGCCTGTACTTCGAGCCGGTGCACGCCCCGTTGGCCGGTTGCGAGACGGTGGGAGACCTGGATCGTCATCGTGGGGATATCGAGTCCTTCGATCTTCCCTCATATCTCGATCTCAGTTTTGAGGAACTCGCCTGGAGGGCAAAGGAGATCAGGGCAAGATCGGACCATCTCCTGACAGGGGGGAATTTCGCCGGCCATATCCTTGCTGCAAGCCAGATTCTGAGGGGATGGGATGTCTTCCTCCTCGATCTTCTCGAGCGGCCGGCTTTTGCCGAGGCCCTCATGGAGAGGCTTGTCGATGCTTACTGCGAGAGGTTCGACAGGTATTGGAGATGGCTCGGACCGTATCTGGATGTGGTGGTCTTCAGTGACGATCTGGGGACTCAGATCGCACCGATCCTGTCTCCTGAACTCTACCGGAAGAGAATCAAACCCTATCACAGGAGGCTGTACACCTACATCAAACAGAGGTCAGGGGCTTTTGTCTTCATGCACAGCGACGGGGCGATCTACAGGTTGATTCCGGACTTGATAGAGGCGGGAATCGACATTCTCAACCCTGTCCAGGCTTCGGCTGCGGACATGGAGACCGAAAGGCTCAAGAGGGAATTCGGTGACAGCCTGGTCTTCTGGGGCGGCGGATGTGATACCCAGAGGATCCTCCCCCGAGGCAGCAGGCAGGAAATCAGGGACGAGGTGAAAAAGAGAATCGACGATCTGGCCCCCGGGGGTGGATTCGTTTTTGCCCAAGTCCACAATATCCTTCCCGATGTCCCGCCTGAGAACATCATGACCCTGTACGAGGCGGCCTGGGAGTTTGGGGGATGATCTGAGGCCGTGCAGGAGTGGCCCGGCGAGAGTCGAGGGGGCTGCCGGGTTTTTTGAGGGGATTTGGTATACCGAGGCTTCCAACTTTCTTGAGGCCGTAATGGATGTCGGGGAGTAGTCGGAAGACAGGTTTAATATCAATAGAATATCATCCTAGGTGTGCCTATTCTATCGATCTTGTAAGGAAACACCCTTGACTTAAATCAGGAGCTGTGGTATACCAGAGAACAATGACAGACAAGAAGGCAGATCTCGCCGGACCCGGCATTGGGGACTATGCGGAAGTGGAGAAGATTCTTCCCCGGGATTACTCATCCATCCTCACCCCGAAGGAGACCATGAAAGCCCTTTTTTCGGTGAAGGCTTACATAGAGGAGAATCTCTGCAGGGAGCTCAACCTGATGGTGGTGCAGGTTCCCCTGATCGTGGACGCCGAGAGTGGTGTAAACGACTATCTGGACCGTGATGGGTCCCGGGCTCCGATCCAGTTCCACATTTCGAATGATCACGACAAGCATCCCATCGACGCCCAGATAGTTCAGGCCGCAACCAAGTGGAAGCGAATGGCCTTGAAGCAGTTCGACATGGGGGTGGGCGAGGGCCTGTGCACGGATATGAGGGCCGTGCGGAAGGACTACTTCCTCGATCACGATCACAGCGTCTATGTGGACCAGTGGGACTGGGAGAAGGTGATTACCGCTGAGCAGCGCAATCTCGACTACCTGACCGAGGTCGTGAAGAAGATCTGGAAGGTTCTGAAGGGTGCCGAAACCCATGTACAGGAGCTTTACCCGCAACTCAAGACAGACAAATACCCCAATCTGCCCGAGGAGATAACGTTCCTCCACGCCGAGGACATTCTCGACCGGTATCCTGACCTCCCCAGGAAGCAGCGCGAGACGGAGACACTCAAAGAGTACCCTGCGATTTTCATTTACGGAATAGGGTGGCCCCTCAAGGACGGCTATCCCCATGAGATGCGGGCGGCGGATTACGACGACTGGGTCACGGAGACGCGGTCTGCGGACGGGAGGCCCATGCACGGACTCAACGGCGATATCCTTGTCTGGAATCCGGTAACTAGGCGGCGCCATGAACTGACCTCCATGGGGATCCGTGTGAACGCCGAAACCCTCAAGAAGCAGTTGGAGATGGCCGGCCAGCTCGACTTTCTGAAATTCCCCTACCACCAGGCGATCCTCAACAACGAGATCCCCCTGAGCATAGGCGGAGGAATAGGGCAGTCCCGCACCTATATGCTCCTGCTCAAGAAGGCACATCTCGGAGAGGTGAGTGTTACGGTCTGGCCGAAGATACTCAAGGAGATGTGCAGCAAGAAGAACATCCATGTGCTGGAGTGAAGGGTGATCGGGGTTACCGTATCGTGGGAGGGGGCCTGAATGGGAGAGGCGGGGCCGGCACGCCTTTTGAAAGAGAATGTCTCTGCACGCAAGGCGGTGTCCCAGAAGCAGGAAGCCTATGAATCGTTGAAGAACTGGATCATATACACCGATCTCAGGCCCGGAACCCCCCTCAAGGAGCGGGAGCTTGCAAAGTTGTTCGGCATCAGCCGGACTCCGCTTCGCGAGGTGCTCCAGCGTTTGAGCTACCAGCATCTCGTGGTCATAAGACCGCGCAAGGGGATCTTTGTTGCCCCCATCGATTATATCAACCTCAGATCGACCTTTGAGGTTCGGGCGCCTGTAGAGGCAAAGGCCGCCAGTCTGGCGGCTCGTCGGGCGAGTCCCGACGAGGTCGAGTCGCTCCAGGAAATCGTCGACCTTTCCACTCAAAGGCGAACAAGGGGGGATGTGAAGGAGGTAATCCGCTTCGACCAGATGTTTCATGAGAGGCTCGGAGACCTCTCGAGAAACCCGGTGCTCAAGAAGATGATCGAAGACCTGCACAATGTCTGCCTTAGATTCTGGTATCTCTCCATCGATTCCATACCCGAGGACTATACTGGCCTTGAAGACCTCGGTCCCATCGTCGAGGCCATACGGAAGAGGGATTGCGGCCTGGCTGCCGAGCTGAACGAGCGGCATGTCATGAGATTTCTCAGCCTGTTTGAATAGGGCTGAGAAATGTTTGTCTTCCGGCGGCCACCATCGCCAGGAGTGCGCCCATCCATAATGTGGGCGAGGGATGTGCTCCGAAGGCGAGGAAACTCCACCCCTTGATCCACCGTCAAAAAAAAGAAAAAAACCTCCTTGGCCCTGTGAAAACAGGATGATAGAATACTTTTAGCACCAAGAATCTATCACCAAGGAGGTGAAGTTATTATGTCACAAGGTGTGTTACCTTTCAAGTATGAAGAGGAGCAAAAAGAGGGTGGGATGACGGCGTTTGGTGGGCTTCCGATGTATTTGGATTGGGGTTGAGGGAATCTATTGAGCGTCATGTAGGGGTTCGGCGAGGGGGGCAGGGTTGGACAGATGGCCAGGTGGTTTTATCGTTGGTTTTATTGAATTTGGCAGGGGGGGACTGTGTTGATGATCTTCGGATTTTAGAGGGGGACGAGGGGTTTTGCCGGGTATTGGAGCGGGTAGAGACCTATGGGATGAGGCGGCGGGCCAGGCGGCAGTTGGAGAGGAGGTGGCGCAGGGAGCGTCGTCGTGTGGTGCCCTCTCCCTCATCGGTGTTTCGTTATTTATCGTGGTTTCATGATGAGGAGGAGCAGAGCAATCGAGAGCCGCACAAGGCATTTATACCCAAGGTGAACGTTCATCTTGAGGGGCTTGGTCGGGTCAGGCGGGAATTTATCTCATTTATTCAGAGTCGGTCTCCCCAGGTCGAGGCGACCCTGGACATGGATGCCACGTTGGTGGAGACGAGCAAGCGGGGTGCTCTTTGGAGTTACAAGGGGTTTCGAGCTTATCAGCCCCTCAATGTTTACTGGGTTGAGCAGGATTTGGTCATACACTCTGAGTTTCGGGATGGCAATGTACCTGCGGGATATGAGAATCTACGGGTTCTAAAGGAGGCTTTGGGGAGTCTTCCAGAGGGGGTAGAGAAGGTCTATCTGCGTTCAGACACGGCTGGCTACCAGCAGGATCTGTTGAAGTACTGTGCTGAGGGTAGGAGTGAGCGGTTTGGGGTGATTGAGTTTGCAGTTGGGGTGGATGTGACCGGGGCGTTCAAGGAGGCGGTTTCAGAGGTTGAGGATGGGGACTGGGAGCCTCTTAGGCGATGGGTTAATGGTAGCTGGAAGGATACGGGTCAGGAGTGGGCTGAGCTCTGTTTTGTACCGAACTGGGTGGGTTACAGCAAGAGGGGTCCTGACTATCGGTATGTTGCGATCAGAGAAGCTCTTTTTCAGCTTGAGTTTTCTGGTATGGAGAGGCAGCTTCCCTTTCCCACGATGGAGTTTTCTGGCAAGGGCAGCTACAAGATCTTTGGTCTTGTTACCAACCGTACGATACCAGGAGAGGAGCTGATTTGGTGGTATCGGGGAGGCTGTGGAAAGGCTGAGGAGGCCCACTCTGTGATGAAGGGGGATTTGGCGGGGGGGAGGTTTCCCTCTGGGAGGTTTGGGGAGAATGCGGCCTGGTGGGCGATCATGGTTATTGCCTTCAATCTAAACTCAGCCATGAAGCGGTTGGTTTTAGGTGGGCAGTGGTTAGGAAAGCGTCTCAAAGCGATTCGGTTTTCTCTGATCCATGTGGCTGGCCGGGTGATGGAGCGATCCAGGCAACTGATCGTTCGACTGGCTCGTTCTCATCCATCGACAGAGATACTGCTTGATGCTCGCAGGAGGATTCTCGCATTGGCCCATGGGCCACCTGGGTAATGGATGAGACACAGACCAGAAAGGACCCTAAAAGAGCCGACTGGATCGGCAAGGCAGACCTCTGTCGAGAATCTGCAAAATAGCGAGCTCCTGGGCACCAAATCTGGCCACTGAGTGCCACCGGGACTCTCGTGCCGCTCAAACCGGGTCTTAGACCTCGCCACAACCGGTATCTGAGCAATAGGCGGTGGATTTTGGAGGGCCGGAGGGGTTGCCTTTTTGCATTTCATGGGCTAACATTGATTGCGGTGTGTGGATCGCTTGGGTTCTCCGAGACGTTCTAAGCACTCGAATTGTTCGACCGGCTTCGCC